>JBKCTR010000093.1:0-2859 GCA_046318755.1 Planctomycetaceae bacterium | reverse complement strand
GACCCGCAAGCTCATTTCCGCCGATCTGCCGGTCTTCCGCGGGCACTACCCGGGCCAGCCGGTCTTTCCGGGGGTGCTCTTGTGTGAGATTGCCCTGCAGTCGGGAGCGCTGCTGATTGCCCACCGCGGGGAAGGGGAGGTCCCGACGGGAAAGGTGCCGGTGGCCACCCGGCTGAACAACGTCAAATTCCGCCAGATGGTTCGCCCGGGAGAGACCGTGGTGGCGGCGGTCGAGATTGTCGAACGGGCCGGGCCCGCCTATTTCTGCTCGGGCAAGCTGACGGTCGAGGGAAAGACCGTCGCGGTGGTCGAGTTTGCCGTGGCGGTGGCGTAGGGCCCGTATCGATCCCTGCCATGTCCTGAAGGGACATTCTTCGATAGCCCAGGGTTGACGCGCAGCGGCTACCCTGGGTAGGGGACATCCATAAGGAGACTGAACCCTGAATGGGTTCTCTTCACGCAGGCATTGGCAAAACCAGCACATTTTGCCGGTTTCCCCAACCTGTGCGGCGGGTCGAAGGTGTCGGATTTCATCACAACCGCACGCTTCAAGCCATCCCCTTCAGGGATGAATCGAGCCTTGGGATCGCAACCCAGGGTAGTGCTGCGCACGAACCCTGGGCTATCGAAGAGTTCCCCTTCAGGGAACGGCGCCGAAGGAGGCCAGTGCGCGATGGAGCGGTGATGTCTGCACGCGCGACGAAGAGAGGATTCCCAATCCCGATTGCCGTGGGCCTGCAAGGATCGGCCCAGAGCTCGGTCCACGAGCAATCTCCCGCATGGCGCAACATCCGGTGTGATTTGTCCCGGGATTACACCATCTGCCGATCCGTCTCATCATTCGCGGAGCCTGAGACACAGCCCCAGCGCCGGGAACTCGACCCGGTGATACAGCAGCGACAGGGGAACCGAGAACGGAACGGCGGTCAGTTCGAAACGCGTCTCCATTCCCCGAAACTCGCGCAATTCCCAGGTCCCCTGGGGGAGCCTTGTGAATCGCTCAATAAGAGGCTGGTCCTGCGCGGCCAGAATGTACTCTTGGAGGGAGGGGAGCGACCGGTAGTGGGCGAACTTGGTCCCACGGTCGTACGACTCGGTGGACGGCGACAGAATCTCGAAGATGACCCGAGGGTTCAGCAGGGTGTCATCTTCGTCATCCTCGGTCTCGAGTGGAGAGCAGGCCAGTAGAAGGGCGGCGTAGGTATAGAAATCAGCCGCAGTCACTTTGAGACGCATGTTGGGACCCAACGCTTCCCACCGACAGTCGTGCAGGGCCCCGCTCAGTCTGGCCAGCAGGTTTGACTGGATGCGGCAGTGAGTCAGCGACTTCGGGGGGAGTTCACGCACCTCCCCCCGACAGAATTCATGGCGACTCTCGGAGGTCCGCTCAAAGGCGAGGTACTGCGCGGCGGTCATGGCGAACGCGGTTGTCATGACGGGTCTCACAGGGGAACGTGCGGACTCGATCCCAATCGAGAGAGTCTCGCGGCGATCTCCGGCCTACTTCGCCTTCACATCATACACGAACAGCGTGTCCTGCTCGCGCAGATACAGCCGGCCGCCGATGACCACCGGGTGCGACCAGCTGGGGCCGTCGACTTTGGGGAGTGTGAAGGTCCCCTTCACCTGGTAGCCGTCGGTGGCCGAGTCGATGAGGGCGATCAGCCCGTTCTGATAGCGGAAGTAGAGCCGGCCGTCGGCATAGACGATGGCCGCCGAGCCCGAACCGGGGCCCCGCATGTTGCCTCCCCAGACGGTCTTGCCGGTCGAGATCTCGACGCAGATGGGGAAGCCTTCGTTGTGCTTGTGTCCGCAATAGACATAGTCGCCCAGCCGCACCATGCCACCGTGATGGTTTTCGAGAGAGGAGGCCTTG
Organism: Planctomycetaceae bacterium; assembly: GCA_046318755.1. Taxonomy (GTDB): domain Bacteria; phylum Planctomycetota; class Planctomycetia; order Planctomycetales; family Planctomycetaceae; genus UBA10511. The sequence continues at coordinate 983 of JBKCTR010000093.1, read as the reverse complement.
AGGAAATACTGTTCCTCGGCTTTCACGCCGTCGGCTTCGGGGGAGAGCTTTAGCAGGACCGAGCCGGTACCATAGCCCGACGAGCAGAAGACCTTGTCGCCATCGATGATGGGGGTGGGGATGCTGGCGGTGCCGTTGGCGACCTTTTGGTACTGCCACAGCAGTTTGCCATCCGAGGCCCGTACACCGACGACGCCGACCCCCGCCCCCAGCAACTGCACATACTGGCGGACCTTGGCCCCTTCCGAGATGACGGGCGACGCATAGCCAAACCCGCTGCCTGCCCCGTTGGGGATCGCGGTCGTCCAGATGAGGTCGCCGGTGTTGCGGTCGAGGGCCACCATGGTGTGCTGGGCGCTTCCCGGGGTGGCGATCACCTTGTTGCCGTCGACAAGGATCGAGTCGCAGTACTGCCAGGTGGGGACACTGCCGCCGAAGTCCTTGGTGTAGCTCTTGCGCCACAGCACCTTTCCGTCGGCCACGTTGGCGCAGATGAGATCGCCCTGCGAGCCGACGGCGAAGACCCGGTCGCGGTCGACGGTGGGGGTGCTGCTGGGGCCGTCGCCAGCTTCCGCAATGCGGGCTTTCCAGATCAGCTCGCCATTGTCGAGCCGGCGGGCCTGGAGGTATTCGCCATCTTCGAGCTTGCCGGCGGTGAAGAGTTTGCCCGCGTCGATGACCACGCTGGCGAAACCGCGTCCGAGCCCTTTGGCCTCGTAGGCGAGGGGGGGGCCATTCTCGGGCCAGGACGGCAGCAGACCCTTGTCGGGCGAGACGGCATCCCGGCGGGGACCCCGCCACTGGGGCCACGAGACCTCGTCGGCCGCCGCGGCACCAGAAGCCATCGACCCGGTCAGCATCACCGCCAGACCAAACACCCGCCACGCCCACCCGGTTGCCAGACGCATGGTTTTCCTCACGAGATCGAGACTCAAGGACACGTATGCACGTGTTAATGAGTGTACTGGGAGGAAACGTGGCTG
>JBKCTR010000092.1:0-11002 GCA_046318755.1 Planctomycetaceae bacterium | reverse complement strand
CCCGCCGGGATAGGCCCCGAAGCCCAGACCGAGGGGACCATATTTCCATGGGCCCTGGTTCGGCTGGTAGCTGACGGTCACATCATCGCGGGTGGCCCAGGCGCCATTGGCGGTCTTGAGGTACGCCAGGCACTTGGCCTGTTCGGGGTCCTCGAAGAGCTTGGCGAGGGTTCCCTTGCCGTCGTTGTAGTCCTTCCCCGCCAGGTCGGCGACCGACTGCCCCTCCATGTTCGACTGACCGGCCAGCAGAAAGACCCGCACCGGGCGCTCGGCCCCGTGGGTGGCCTCGATCCCGACAGATCGCAGGGCGATGGCGACACCGACCCACAGCGCAAGCAGTCTCACCATCACAGCCACCTCGAACGGAAGGATCAGACTTCGAGACCCGTCACACACTCAGCCCACCGGATTGAACACCATGCCGGTCTGCAGCTTGGGGTAGAAGTAGGTGCTCTTGGGGGGCATCTTTTCCAGCCGGGCGGCGATCTTCTCGACATGCTCGATCTGGGCCGGGGGGACCAGGCAGGCCAGATCGCATTCCCCCGCCGCCTGGGCGGCGGTCACCTCACCCACCAGATGCACGTAGGTGCATTTGGGGGCTCCGGAGACCTGCGCGGGCTTGAGCAGATGTTCGAGCACCAATTTGTGCAGCAGGCTGACCCCCAACCCGCGCCAGTCGTCGCTTTGCTCGGGGGCCAGCGTGGCCATCGGGCTGCCATCGGTCAGCCGGGCGAGACACCAGGTGTTGTCGGGCTGGGTGCCAAACCCCAGCACCCCCTGCCCGCCGTCGGCGTCGATGAGGTCCCAGGTCTCGTGGGCGGCGGCGGTTCCCTTCCCCACCACTTCCACCTCGAAGTGACCCGCCAGCAGTTCCTTGAGCTTGGGGAAGTCGAGCCCCCGCAGCCCCTTCGCCAGACGGTGCGTGGGAAGAATCACCAAACCGGGATCGCTCATTCCCACGAAGTGCATCATCACAAAGTTGGCGGGGGCGTCGGGGCCCGCCAGTGTGCCGGCCGCCGCGAGGCTGTCGCGGTAGTTGATGGCGGTCTCGTACCGGTGGTGGCCGTCGGCAATGAAGACCGGGCGATCCCACAGCAGCTTGCGCACCTGCTCGATCGCGGCATGATTGGAGACCGCCCACAGGCGATGCCGGACCCCCAGATGGTCAATCGCCTCGACGGGGGGCCGACGCGAAATGTCGGTTTCCAGCGGCCGCTGCACCGCCCCATCATCATCGGGGAACAACCCGAAGATGGGAGAGAGATTGGTCTTGGTCGCCTGCAGCAGCTTCAGCCGGTCGGCCTTGGGGCCCGACATGGTCTGCTCGTGTGGATAGACCTTCCCTTCGCCGAAGCGTTCGAGACGAATGCGCCCCAAAAAGCCCCGGCGGGTGTACGACTCCCCTTCCCAGTCGAACACCTGGTGGTAGACGTAGAGGGAGTCTTCGGCCTCCTGCTGCAAGACCCCCAGCTTGGTCCACTTGGCAAGGAAGTCGGCCGCCCGGGTGTATTTCTGGTCGGGAGACTCGTCGGCCGGTTCGTCGCGATTGAGATCCAGCCGAATGACGTTGCACGGATGCTTCTCGTAAAGCTGCGATTGGAACGCGGCATCAATGACGTCATAGGGAGGGCAGGTTACGTCCGACAGATCCCCCACCTGGGCCACGTCGTACCGCAATCCGCGAAAGGGAAACACCTGAGCCATGGGAACGTCAATCTCAACAGAAGCACACAAACCGTTCACCGCCTGCCAGCCCGACCATCGGGCCGCGGGACGGATGACTTCAAAACCTGGTCGACACAACTTGGCCGACCGCACACCGTCGATCTCACGATCACGCGAACTCGACCCGCTGCGTCAGGGGGCCACGTTCTGCCCGCTCGCCCCTCGAGCGCGAACCACGAACTCTCGCACCCGGGCCGGAACTTTGCAAGCCTTGCCCGACTCGACCCCGCCGGCCACATCGACCCCCCACGGGTGAACCGCGGCGATCGCCTCGGCCACATTCTCGCAGGTCAGTCCCCCGGCAAGAATCAACGGAGGCCAATGCGTGCGATCCCAGCCCGTTCGCAACAGCTCCCAGGGGGCCACCTGCCCCGTCCCCCCGTAGGCCCCGGCCACTTGGGCGTCGACCAACGCCCCCCGCAGCCGCACCCCCAACGCCCGCAGTTGGGCCAACTCGTCGGCCACCGGTCCCAATCCGGCCGGCCCCACCCGGAAGGCGCGAATGACCGGAAACTCGCGGGCGACGGCGGCGATTTCTGAGGTTGATTCATCGCCATGCAGTTGGACGGTGTCGAGCTGGCAATCGCGGGCGGTGGCCAACACGAACTCGACCGGGTGATTCACAAACAGCCCGACCCGTTCGATCTCGCCAGCCCCCTCTTGAGACAGAGTGCGGGCCACATCGACCGTCACCGAGCGCGGACTGGGAGTGTAGAAGTTGAGCCCCACCGCATCGGCCCCCGCGTCGATGACCTGGCGCAGCGTGGCGATCTCGCGCACACCGCAGATCTTCACCCAGACGGCGCGCGATGCCGCGTGGGGTGGAAGAAGGGGGTTGGCAGACATGCGCGGTCCTGCGCGAGGCGGTGGAGGATCAGGTCAGCTTGCCGCGGCCCAGAATCGGCCAGACCACTTCCAGCCGGTTCCCCCGAAAACCATGGAACTCGTCATGCAGCACGGTGGTGAAGTCGCCATACCCCACGACCAGCTCGACCTTGTCGCCAATCTTGAGGTCCTGCGCACCAGGACCGAGATCGAGCTCGCAATGTTCGGCCGAGAGGCGTTTGATCTTGGCGTCGGGATGGCCGACGACCACCGGCAAGGCGACATCGGGATTCATCGTCTTGCGCCCGCAGTCGAGCACGGCCCGCTCGAGAGTCGGACGGCTGACCACGGTGGCCAGCACCGTGAGGGCATATTCCAGATCCCCCACCTGACAGTCATTCCGATAGAACGGATCCATGAAGATCCCTCCCCCCGCCTGCAACTCGGTGATGCCCGGGCATTTCACGGTGATCTGGTAAGAACCCGTCCCCCCCGCACTGACAATGTCGCAAGGCACACCCGCCTGGCGGATGGCGTCGGCACACCCGGTGAGCACCGCGATGGCCGAGTGGATCTTCTCGGTTTTGTCCGACTGATCGGCGATCTTCAGCAGATGGCCTTCATAGCCCATGATCCCCGCGAACCGGACCCCGTCGAGCTTGTCGATCGCCTGGGCGAGTTCGAGCGTGTCCCGCCCCGGACGCGTTCCCACGCGGTCGAGCCCGATGTTCACCTCGATGATCACCCGCGGGGCCACCCCCACACGCCGGCAGATCGCCGCCAGTGGTTCCACCTGGGCGTAGTGGTCGACCGTCACAATGGGGTCGGCGTGCCGACAGAGCGAGGCGACCCGCTCCCACTTCCGTTCCCCCACCACCATGTTGGCGATGAGGATGTCGCGGATGCCCCCCGCAGCCATCACCTCGGCTTCGCCGACCTTGGCACAGGTGACCCCAATCGCCCCGGCGGCCAATTCCATGTGGGCGATGGCCGGGGTCTTGTGACACTTTTCGTGCGGACGCCACTGCACACCATGCGCCCGGCACAACTGCCCCATCTTGCGGATGTTTTCTTCCATCCGGTCGAGGTCGATGCACAGTACGGGGGTGTCGAGGTCGTACTTGTTGAAACCGGTCAGCGACTGCGGCACAGGGAACACTCGGCGGAAAAGGAAGGTGGGAATGTCCCGGGGAGGAAATCCCGGGGCGGAGATGCACTCGAATGTGCTGCGGACTGTAGCAGTTTGCCGGGGGTGTCGTCATGGGAACGGCACCCGGTGACGCGGAGAGGGGAGTGACAGGAATGGGGGACAGCGTCCGAGAGGAAGCGGAGGGAGTGAGGGGCGTGCGGGTGCAGGCCGGTCACCCCCCGGCTAGAATCGCGGCCACGTCCTCCGTCCCATCTGCCGACCGGGGCGGTCACCGTTTCCATCTTTCCTTCTCAGGCTCGACCACATCCATGGACCGCCGCTCGTTCTTGACGTCTTCTGCCGCCGGACTGCTGGCCGGCTCGACCCTGTCTCACCTGGGAGGGGCCCACCTGGGGGGCAGCACGGCCCAGGCCGCCCCAACCCCTGGCAACTCGCTCTTGGGAGCCACTGTGAACGCCGATCTCATTCCCATCGTCGACACCCACCAACACCTGTGGGACCTCACCAAGTTCACCCTCCCCTGGGCGAAGGGGAACGAGGTGCTGGGGAAGAGCTTCGTGACGGCCGACTATTTGAAGGCGTCGGCCGGGCTCAACGTGGTGAAAACCGTCTACATGGAAGTCGACGTTACCCCCGAGCAGCAGGTGCAGGAGGCCGAGTATGTGCTCGAACTGTGCCGCACCAAGGGAAACCCGATGTGCGGCGCGGTGATCTCGGGGCGGCCCGCGAGCGACGGGTTCCGCGACTACATCCTCAAGTACAAGGGGAATGAGTTCATCAAGGGGGTGCGGCAGGTGCTGCACAACGAAGACATCCCCGCCGGGTACTGCCTCGACAAGCAGTTCGTGAAGAGCGTGCAGTTGCTGGGTGAACTGGGTATGAGCTTCGACCTCTGCATGCGCGATCAAGAGTTGCTCGACGGAGACAAGCTGGTCGCCCTGTGCCCGAATACCCGCTTTATTGTCGATCACTGCGGCAACCTCAGCGTGCAGGAGACCGATGCCAAGAAACGGCAGAAGTGGCAGGACGGCATGAAGGCGCTGGCGCAGCGCCCCAACGTGGTCTGCAAGATCTCGGGGATCATCGCCACCGCCAAGAAAGACTGGAAGGTGGCCGACCTGCAGCCGAACATGCAGTTCTCGATGGAAACCTTCGGTCCCGACCGGCGGATGTTCGCCGGCGACTGGCCCGTCTGCACGCTGGCAGCCTCGTTCGCCCAGTGGGTCAACGCCCTCAAGGAGATTGTGAAGAACATGGGGATGAGTGCCGCGGACCAGAAGAAGCTGTTCCACGACAACGCCGTCAAGTTCTACAACCTCAAGGACAAGGCCTGACGCGTTCGCACGGCCAACCCACGGCAGACCATTCAGACAGCACCGGAAGACCGATTCGGGTCTCCCGGTGTTTTTTGCGCGCGCGATGCCGGCTCTCGCCCGAACGCCCCCCGCGGGACTCGCAATCGGTCAGTTGCGCGACTGCAGCCAGGTGGTGAAGCCCAGCACCCCGCAACCGGCCAGCAACACCAGGGCCAGGCCCCAGACGCCGCGCTGCAGATCCTGCGGGTTCGACGTGATCCGGGCGGGAACGATCCGCTGCGCGGGGATGGCGGTCTCGGCCACGTCGCGGTCGACCAGCCACTGGATCAGCGCGCTCAGCCCCGCCGTCGTCGCGGTTCCCCGGTCTCCCGTGAGGGCCCGGTTGGAAATCAGTTCGCTGTCTCCCAGCACCGCCAGCACGGGCTCGACCTGCCCACCCACGCGACGTTCGACAGCACAGCCAACCGACACCGGTCCCGGCAGGTCACGGTCGGGGTCGTAATGCGCGTGCGGGGTCTCCAGATCGGTTTCTCCCCACGCCCGGGGAGCCGGATGCGAGACCCACAGGGGAATGAACTCATAAGGCAACACCTCGAGCCCGACCTGCTGCCGCACGCTGCGGGCATCACGCACCACCAGCGGTGCCGGCGGCAGCAACCGCTGCAGCCGGTGGTCTCCCCGGGCGGGCAAGACGGGCGAGGCCAGCTCGACCACGCCGGTGTAGCCCGTGGTTACCAGCCGGTCGTCCTGCACCCGCACGTCAAATTCCGCCAGCAGATCTTCCAGAGGACGGGGCCCGCCGAGATCGGTGTTTTGCTCCAACAACACCAACCCGCGGCCGCCGAGTTTCCAATAGGTCCGCAGTGCGTCGATCTCGGCGGCAGACAGCGCCGTCTGGGGCCCCGCCACAATCACCAGCGCCGCCTCGGGGGGAACCCGGCCGGTGGCCGAGAGATCGAGCGGCCGCACCTCGCATCCCTGTTGCCGCAGTTGGTGGGCGAAGCGCGCCAGTCCCAGCGCGCTGGTCTCGTCGTCTTCCTCGAGCGACAACTCTCCATGCCCGGTGAGGACCTGCACCACCGGATTGGCCCGGGTCCCCTGCAGGCGTTGCAGGGCACCCACCAACGCCTGTTCGCCCAAGAAGTCGAACAGCGGCGTCTGCTGCGGACCGGTGGCCAATGAGGCCAATTGTCCCAATTGCAGCACCTCGGCCCGGCGATCGGTTCCAGACGGAGCGCGCAGCACCACGCCGGGGACGACCAGTTGGGGCACCTCGTCGGCCAACTGCCGGGCGGCGACGTCGGCCTCGGGATCGAGCCAGCGCACGGTGAGCCGGGGGGTCTCGGCCTGGCAGCGCTCGACGAGATCGCGCAGCCGGCCAGCGGCCAGTTGAAAGGCCCGCTCGGCCACAGTCCGCGGACGGACCGGAGAGACAATGGTCACCTCAACCGGTCCCGGCAACTGGGACAATTGTCTGGTCAACTCGGGCGACAGGGTCAACCCGCGCGACCGCGTGAGATCCATGGTGGGGGGCCCCCAGCACGCCAGCCCCCAGAGCAACCCCAACCAGACCAGCCACGCGAGGGGCTGTGTGAACCGAGTGGGGAGCCTGCTCCGTCGACGCGGGGCCAGCGACTCGACCACGGGGGACGCACCAGTGGTCGACACAGGCGACGTCGCGCCCCAGCCGGCCGACTCGACGACGGCCGACTCGGGCTGTGGGGGCGTCACCCGACTCACGGCACTGCTCATCGGGGACCTCCGTCGACCCAGCGACAGGTCCGGTGGGCCAGCCAGAGGGTGGCGGTGATGACGGCGGCTTGTTGAGCCAGCCGGCGGACAGGAATGGCCCCCCGGCTGTACTCCGCCAGGTGATGCCACACCCCCCAGGGGCGCAGCCAATGGGCCCAGCCTCCCACCTCACGCCCGTCTCCCAGCCACTGCAGGACCAGCGTGAGGACCAGCAGCAGCCCCAGCCAGGCCGTCATCGCCAGGGCGGCCATCAACGGACGCCGCGACCAGGCCGAGGTCAGCGTGCCCCACGCCGCCAGCACCCCGCTGAAGACCACCAGCCCCACTGTCCCACCCAGCAGCACGCCCGGTTCGATATCGAACCCCGCCCCGGCGGGCCAGGGACACCAACCCCCCCACCAGGTGGCCCGGCCATTCCAGACCGACAACATCAGCAGGAAGACCGGCCATGGAGCCAGGCAAGTGGCCAGCACCGTCCAGCCGGCGAGGAATTTCCCCAGCAAAATGTCGGCCAACGCCGTGGGAGAGGTGACCAGCAATTCCCAGCTCCCCCGCCGGCGGTCCTCGGCCACGAGGTTCATGGTCAGCAAGGGGGCCACCCACATCACCGTCCCCACCAGGAACAGGTTGGGGCCCAGAAACTGCCGGATGGGGTCGTCGTCGAGGCGCGCGGGAAGGCCTTGGCGGGCCACGAGCGCAACCAGCCAGGTGGTGGCGCAGGCGGCCGTCACCACGGCGGCGGCCAGCACCAGCCAATGGGCCGGTCGGCGAAAAAAGGTGCGCAGTTCCCACTGCCAGACCGTGTGGATCGCGGCGAGATTCATGCGGTCTCCCGCAACGACTGGGGCAGCACCCGCAGCAGGTGTTCCTCGAGCGTGGTGGCACATCGGCGCAATTCCCGCACCCCCCACCCCCGACCGACACAGGCGGCGACAATCGCGTTCGACACCCCGTCGGGGGCCAGTGTCAGGCGCCATCGACTGCCAGCGGGCCCGGCCTGAGTCGGGGACGAATCGGGGCTGGTCGGTGAATCGCACAGTCTCACCCGGGCGACTCCCGGCAACTCGCGCAACTGGGTGCCAAGCTGGGTCGCCGGGAGATCGAGTTCGAGCTCCCACTCGGTCCCCGCCGCCAACGCAGTCAGAGACACATCCGAGATCAACTCCCCCTGCCAGAGGACGAGAGCCCGCGTACACGATTGCTCGGCCTCGTTCAGCAGGTGCGTCGAGAGCAGCACGGTGCTGGTCCCGGCCAGGCTGCGAATCAGCTCGCGCGTCTGCCGGACCTGCACGGGGTCGAGCCCCACGGTCGGTTCATCCAACAGCAGCACGGGAGGCGAACCCAGCAGGGCATCGGCCAGCCCGACCCGCCGACGGTAGCCGGTCGAGAGTTGATCGAGCAGCCGGTCCCGCACCGGGGCCAGGTCGCACAGGTCAAGCACGCGGGCGATCTCGACGGCCCGACGCGGGCGTGCGAGCTGCTTGAGCCGGGCACGCAGGTCGAGGTATTCCCCCACCCGCAGGACAGGGTCGGTGGGGAGTTGCTCGGGGAGATAGCCAAGGTGTTGCCGCACTTCGCGGGCGTGCGTCCGCACATCCCACCCGGCGACCCGGGCCGAGCCCTGCGAGGGGGCCAGAAACGTCGCCAGCATCTTCAGCAGGGTCGACTTCCCGGCTCCATTCGGGCCGATGAGGGCGACAATCTCCCCGGCCGGAACCTCGAACGACACGCCGCGCAGCGCGTTGACGCGGGCGTAGGCATGGGCGAGGTGCGAGACCGAGAGGGACATGCGGGGCGAGAGGGGGAGGGAAAATTCTTCTGTTTCGGCCGATGACGAAAGGGGTGGCAACGACGCAGCCGAATGGAAGCGGGCCGAATGGAAGCGGGGGGTCGGGATTCTAAGGGCCTAGGCCGGGAGCACCAACGCCAGTTTCCTGGGATCGACACCTCGGTCAGGGGAGTTGCCAGAGATGGGCCCCATGCGATGGCTACTGAAACTTCGGCCGGTAGGGGAAGAGAGTGGCCGCAACGCTGGTGGGAGGCGTCTTGCAGGAGGCGTCCCGGGGGTAGGGGTGGGCGGGACCCGCGGGAACGGCGTGCGGAGGGTCGGACACCCTCCGCACACCGCGACTGCCCCGGGGGGGGAGACCTGGGAACTCCGTCGGGTTCAGTTCGCGTCACTTCGACCGAGCCGGAGTCGCCGACGGATGGCGCCAACCAGGATGAGCACGATCCCACCGGTTGCCAGCACACCACTGCCCGGTTCCGGGATCACCGCGGTGGATTCGAATTCGCAGGTGAAGGTGCCGGATTGTCCGTAGACGCCGTTGTCATCGAAGAGTTGGAAGGAGGCGGAATAAGGGGTGTTGATGGGGTCGAGCCCCGTGGTCCAGAAGATGGGATCGAAAGCGAGGTTGGCACCACCCAAGACCACGCTGTCACCCGCCTGCGTCAGGGCGAAGGGGTTCGCACTGGTTCCAACATGCAATCCCGGGGTGATGGCAACCAGCTCGAGACGGACATTCGCCCCAGCCAACGAGGCCGACCAGCGGTTTCCCGAAGAGGTAAACAAGACATTCTGGTCGGAACCGGGGGCAAATCCGCTGAGTTGGTCAACCGCACGAAAGCGGATGTCGCTGTAGTCGTCTGGGAATGGGTTGGGATCGAACGGGTTGTTGACGAGCTTGTCGGCATAGAAGCCGGTGCCGAGGGGACCCGACCTCGTCAAATCCAGGGGGGACTGACCGGAAAAGTACTCAGGAATGCGATTGTTGATGGCATCGACCACCGTGGGGGAGACGGCAGGACCGGAATAGGTTTTGGACCCAATGCTGTGGTAGTGGTTGTCGTGATTGAACAGCATTGTCAATCGGTTGTGATTCGGGTTTGCCAGTCCGGCGTACGTGCCGGAGGGAATGACGGTGCGGGAATCGATGGCGAAGTAATAGGGAAACGTTCCTGGCGGGAAGGTGGCCGCAGGGGCGGCCGACGCCACCCAGAACGCCAGCAGTCCAGCCAGACTCAACAACTTCGTGTTCAACATGCTCTCTCCTCAGGGGTCTGCGGGGGGAAATGATTGAAAGGCAAATCCGAAGTGGCTGCCGCCCCCCCCGATCGGGCTGCGAGTTTGATGTTCTTACAATCTGTTTGCAAATACATTTTTTGTTTTTATGCATCGGATTTACCTTTTGGTTGGGGGGTTCCTGGGGAATGAGACCGCCGGAATGAGAACCATGGCGGGTGCTGGCGTCTCCGACCGCCGCAGGCAGGTGCGTTGGGGGGTTGGTGGGGAGCCCGCGTCGGTCGGCGGCCCCGCTGACTGGCGCGAGGTCGCCCCGGCGACTGGTGGACTTGTGAATTTTCGGGAGAGACCTTTCCCCCCAGCGTCCTCCCCGTTACAATTCGGCTCTGGAGAAATCCTGACCGGGGATGGTCTTTGCACAAAGAACCGACATCCGTTCAGGTTTCCTGGGCCACGCTGCTGAGAGGGATGGCGGAGTCGGTTGCGACCACTGGCGTCTTCTCAGAGTTTCCTCCACGTCACTGCCCGGTTTGTCCGAGGGAAGTGGGACGCGACAGATCGGGCCTGTTTGGGCATGATTGTGTTTCCGTCATATTTCCCCAACTTTTCTGGACCATCGTGACTCTGGAGGGTCAGGGAATTTGGTCTCCTCGGCGGGCTCCAACAATCGGGGCTCGAACCTGAAAGACTGCGGTCTGGAGATGGGCTTTGGGGGAGCGACGCGTTCGACGGCAGTTGGACAGATCGCTGGAAGCCTTCCGGCCAGACGGAACGCGCTGCCCAAATCGTGATTGACCTCACGATTTTCCTGGGCTTCGCGGCACCGCCGCAGACAGGTTGGTGCGACTTGAGTGGCTGGGTGACCGGCAACTCACACGGAGTTTGGTGCCGAAGGTGGGGGAAGGCAGCCGTTTTCCTCGACCTTGACAGCATTCCATAGGACGACCTGTTGAGGTCGACAGGTTTCTGATTTGCCCAGCTTCCCTTGGGGAGGCTGGGTGGATCGCGGTGATTTTCGGGTTGATCTATCCCCCCGGCGCGGACGCCGGTGATGGGTGGGAACCCACGGTTCTTTTTGAGCGACGGCACAAACGTCGGCACTACGTCCATGAGCGAACTGGCGAAACTGCGGAACATCGGGATCTCGGCCCACATCGACTCGGGCAAGACCACGCTGACCGAGCGGATCCTGTTCTATTCCGGCCGCATCCA
>JBKCTR010000091.1:0-2818 GCA_046318755.1 Planctomycetaceae bacterium | reverse complement strand
GGTTTGGACAGATCCGGCGACGCAGAGACCGGCGGGGAGAGGGGAGAGGCTTGAGTCGAACCGCCACTGTTGTGTGTTCGTGTGTCAACTCGCAAGACTGTCGGCTGAAACTGTCGATGCCTGGGGGGCGACTTCGGACTGTTATGATTTCGATTTCTGTTGACAATTCTGGCGTCTCACCAGTCCGTTGAGTTGAAGGGGTCTGTCATGTCGGTGCAGTCTTTGGACTACAAGATCCTGGGTGCGGAACTTCAGATCGTCGAGATCACGCTGAAGCCGGGGCAAACGGTCATTGCGGAAGCGGGTTGCATGAATTACATGGAGCCCGATATTGAGCACGAATCCAAACTGGGCGATGGTTCGAATGCCGAGGCGGGCTTCTTTTCCAAAATGGCAACGGCCGGCCAGCGAATGTTGGCCGGCGAGTCGCTGTTCCTGACGCATTTCACCAATCCCTCCGCCCACCGGCGGATTGTCGCCTTCGCGGCCCCCTACGCCGGTCAGATTCTCGCCATCGACCTGGTCGAGCATCCCGAGGGACTGTTGTGTCAACGGGAATCGTTTTTGTGTGCGGAACTGGGAGTCAAACTGGGCATCGCCTTCCAGAAAAAACTGGGGGCTGGACTGTTTGGAGGTGAGGGGTTTGTTCTCGAAAAGCTGGAAGGAACAGGTTTGGCGTTTCTGCATGCCGGCGGACATGTGGTGCGCAAAGAACTCACGGGCGAGACCCTGCGTGTCGACACCGGCTCGGTGGTGGCCTTTTCGACCGGTATTGAATTCGACATCCAGCGGACCGGTGGGATGAAGTCGATGATCTTCGGTGGTGAGGGGATGTTTTTGACCACATTGTCGGGAACCGGGACGGTTCTGCTCCAGAGTTTGCCGTTCAATCGGTTGGCACGGGAAATCGCGTCCCGGTTTCCGAAATTGCCTCACGGCGGATAATCGGGAGTTTCTCGGCGTGAGTCCCAACCCCAAAGGTAATCTCCGAAGCGGTTTGAGATGGGGCCACCAAGGCCGCCCCCCGCACTTTTCACATCAGCCCTGACCCCCAAGGCCTCTGTCGCACCAAGTCACCAGGAGACGGTCTCATGTCTGAAGGCACTTCTTTCCATCGTCGCGGTTGGCTGCAATCGATGGGGGCTGCTGCGGTCGGCTGGTCGCTGGTCGACCAGGCGGTGGCACAGGAGCAGGCCCCAGGAAGCCAGGTGCTCGATCGGGCCTCCAGCATTCGCATCACCGGGCTGAAAACCTACTGGGTTGGTCCGATTGTCTACGTGAAGATCGAGACCAATCATGGGATTGTCGGTTGGGGTGATCTGAAGGGAACCGATGTCCGCGTGGGACGAGTCCTGGTTGAGTCGCTCTTCGAATTGATCGATGGGGAGAATCCGACCCGTATCGAGCACCTGTGGCAGAAGATGTTCCGGGCGCATCGCGACATCCGGGGCGGGGCGATTCTGATCCATGCGATGGCCGCGATCGATATCGCCCTGTGGGACATTGCTGGCAAACTCTGGAATACACCAGTTTATCGGCTGCTGGGTGGGCCGACGCGCGATCGGATTCGGGTCTATCACACACCGCAGGCGGTTAAGGTTCCGCCACATGGAATCTATGAGCACTCGGGAACTCCCGCTGACATTGACCGCATGGTCGCTGCCATACGGGCCGCTCGCGAAAAGGTGGGGCCTGCCGGTGCCGTGATGTTCGACGCCCATTCGGCGGTTCCTCCCGCCACTCTCATCCAATTGGCGTCGGCCCTCAAACCCTACGACTTACTGTTTATCGAGGAGCCTGGCGTTCCGGGAAACATCGAGATCTTCAAGCGGCTCAAAGAGAAAATCGACATCCCCCTGGCGACGGGAGAACGGGATCGCACGATTTACGAGATGATTCCCTACCTGCACGAACGGTGCATCGACATCCTGCAGCCCGATTGCTGCCACACCGGCGGCATCAGCCAGATGAAGAAGATTGCCACCCTCGCCGAGGCCTATTATGTGCCAATTGCCCCGCACTGCACGGCGACCTTCCTGGGGATTGCCGCCAGCCTGCATGTGGTCTCCGCGATCCCGTTGTTCCTGATTCACGAATTCTATCCCGAGAACGCCGGGTTCAACCTGCCGGGAGTCACCCGTATGCCGTACGAACTGGATGCTGAGGGGTATATCGGTTTGCCGCCGGGGCCCGGACTGGGGGTGGAAGTCGATGAACCGCGGCTCATCGAGGAATCGAAAAAACCCCAGAGCTACAAGTGGCCGACCATGAAACTGAAGGATGGCTCAATCGCCGACTATTGAGGGATTTGCAGAGCAGGGGGGGCTTCGATACCACAACATGCGGTCTCGTGGGGAAAGGTCCAACTGCGATCCAGGGCTGGGCCCAGTGGTTCCCAGCCATATTTTTCGATTGCCCATCGCCTTGCGGAATTGGTAGGATAATTTTGTGCAGGTTGCGGTCGATTCCAGAGAGAACATTGTTCTTCAGTCGCGGGTCGGGGAGATGATCGTGGTCGTTCGCCAGAGCAGAATTCAGCAAACGCAGTCCAGGCTGGGTCTATTCGTCGCACTGGCTGTTTGGTTGACTGCCGCAGACATCACGGCTGCAGAGCCCAACAGCCCGACCGAGCCGGAGCATTGGGCCTTTCGTCCGGTGGTGCGTCGCGAAGTTCCCATGGTCCGCCACGCACAACTCGTACGTTCACCCGTCGACGCGTTTTTGTTGGCCCGGCTGGAAGAACGGCAACTGCAATTCGCTCCCGAGGCGACCCGTCGGGAACAAATCCGCCGTCTCAAATTTGATCTCACCGGTCTTC
>JBKCTR010000090.1:0-2503 GCA_046318755.1 Planctomycetaceae bacterium | reverse complement strand
CGTCCTATGTGCGTCGATCGGTTGGGACCCGTCCACAGGGGGCGATCCGACGCGTGGATCAAGATCCGATCGCCATCCCTTTGCCTTCTGCCGAAGGCGCGAAATCATGATCCAAACGATTTGCCTGCCCATGGGTTCGGTGTGCGAACAGCCCACGCCCAGCGGAACGGCTCGCACGGAGGCTCGCCCTCCCGGAACGTGCAATCTAGGAATGGCTGCGGTGGGTGGAGGGGCGGGGGCCGCTCGTCCGGCCGTTGGCCATCGTCTTGGTGTCTGTGCTGCAGGAGCTCTCTGGCTCGATCGACAACTCCACATCGCGACGAGACCTCATTCGTCAATCCAGGCAAGCTGGGGGGGCCGGGGAGCCACGAGGCGGGGAATTGAGCTTGCGGGGGACGGCGGGTTGTGGCACACTCTCGCCCCCTTCGCGGGGGGACTCTGTACCCCCCTCCTGCGCGTCGCGTCTCCCGCCGCTCTCCTTTCCTTCCCGACTTCCCCCCTGCTCATGCCAGGCTTCAAATCTCTGCCGTTGGTGCTGGTTTTGGCGTGGTGTGCCGGGGGGTTGGGATGCGCCTCCAGCCGCCCCCCTCCGGCGAGTTCCAACCCGATCTTTGTGCGGGCCAACAACTCGGACTACGTCTGGGATCGGACGGTCGACGTGGTGCATGACTACTTCGACATCGCCCGCGAGAACCGGGCGGTCGGCAGCCAGCCGGGGGTCATTGAGACCCGCTACAAGGTGGGTTCGAGCCTGCTCGAGCCGTGGCACACCGACTCGCAGGGGCTGGAAGCCCGCACGGAAAGCACGCTGCAGTCGATCCGGCGGCGGGCGATCGTCAATGTGACCCCGGCGGAAGGGGGCTATTTGATTGGTGTGGAGGTGGTGAAGGAACTCGAAGACGTTCCCTCGGCCACCGGGAACACCGCCTCGGCCGCGACCTTCCAACAAACCAATCCGCTGCGGCGCGATCTGGACCTGGTGGTCGAGCAATCGGCCCCCCAGGGGTGGATTCTGCTGGGGCGCGATGAAATTCTGGAATCGGCCATCCTCCGATCGATGCAGGGGGCGTTTCCCTGAGACGCCTCGGCCTGATCGCCAATTGGCCGCAGGTCGGTGCGGGTGGGGGAATTGACCGAGTTTGGCGACGCGCTCCGGGCCAGGCCCGGCCCAGGGAATGAGCATGGACCGCACCTCGCTGTCGGGACGGGTGGTGTTGATCACGGGGGCGGGGACCGGCATTGGAGCCGCGACCGCGTTGACGTTCGCTCAACGGGGGGCCCGGGTGATTTTGCATTACCACCAAAGCGCGGCGGGGGCGCAGCAGGTGGTGCGCACGATCGAGGCCGAGGGAGGCCAGGCGCTGGCCCTGTCGGCCGATCTGACCTCCGAAGTGCAGGCGATCGAGCTGGTGCAGCAGGTGCTGGCCCGATTCGAGCGGCTGGATGTGCTGGTGAACAACGCTGGCTCGGTGGTCGAACGCACGTCTCTGGAGAATTGTTCGCTCGATCTTTGGCGGCGGGCTTTTGATGTGAACGTGACCAGCGCGTTCCTGGTCACCCGGACGGCCATTCCCGCGTTGCGGGCGGCACAGGGCTGCATCATCAACAATCTGTCGCTCTCGGTGCAGACGGGCGGGGCGGGGGGCGCGGGACCGTATGCCGCCGCCAAGGGGGCCTTGCAGGTGATGACCCGCACCCTGGCGCGTGAACTGGCCCCCGAGGTGCGGGTGAACGCGATCATGCCGGGCGTCATCGAGACCCCGCATCACGAGCAGTTCAGCACTCCCGAGCGGATGGAAGAGTATCGCCGTCAGACTCCCCTGGGCCGGAATGGCACCCCGCAGGAAGTGGCGGCGGCGATTGCGTTTCTCGCCTCGCCCGAGGCGGGCTTCCTGACCGGCGCCCTGCTCGACATCAACGGCGGCCGGTTCCTGCGGTAGTCGGGGGCCGGTGTGCCACCCGGGATGAAAAGGATCGATCCCGTGATTCCGTCGTGGGTCGTCAGTGGGTCATCGCATAGGTGATGACATTGATGCCGAACGGGTACGACCACTTCTCAGAGAACTCCTGGAAGTACTCTTTGCTCTCGCCTTCGCGTTCCCAGCCGTCGCCAATGTCGTTGTTTTGACAAAACAGGGCGACCAGCCGGCCCGCGTCGTCGAAATAGCCGTGGAAGTGGGGGCCTTCATCCCCCTCGGGATCGCCGTGCCAGTATTCGAAGCGGTCTCCCTGCTGCCAGGCGAGAATACTGGGGACCTGGGGCTGGGCCTTCAGGTCTTAGACGATGTGAAAGATCTCGTGTTCGAGGGGGAGTTCGCGGGGTTGGCGATCGGGAAAGACCTGCTGCATCACGCGCTGCACGTGCCGCCAGGCGGCGGGGGTCCAGAAGTCGTCGGCCATGAGGAAGCCCCCCCCCAGCAGATACTTCCGCAGGGCGGCCGTCTCCTGGGGGTCGAGGCTCATATCCTGCACGTTGGTCATGAAGACAAACGGGTAGTCGAAC
>JBKCTR010000089.1:0-24674 GCA_046318755.1 Planctomycetaceae bacterium | reverse complement strand
GATCGCCGCACTTCGCGCACAGGGAGGCCTCGAATTGGAGGTCATCGATCCGGAAACGCTGCGCGAATATGTTGTCGTGGGTGCGGGAATGCATCGTGAGGCGATGGAAGCCTTGCGGTGTCAACAGAACCTTCAGGCGATCGCTCGCGGTTTCGCGGAATTGCAAGCTGGCCAAGGCATGGAACTGTCGGTTGCCATGGATTCCATTCGAGAGACACTCGGGCTCCTTGCGCGTTCACCGTGACCTGTCGTCTCGTCATTCTGCCTCAAGCGATGGCCGAAGTGCAGGAATAGTCCGCTTGGTGGGCCCGGCACCATTCGCGAGATCAAGCCGCGCGGTGGTTGGATACGATTCAAAGGCGGCTGGAGTCGATTCTTCAGTGACCCGAAAGTCACCCCCTCTCTGCCGAAAGTTCATCGTTGCCATTTGTCATTTGAGACCGGCTCTTGGGGACCGAGTCGCGTCCCAGCCATCGTGCCATGTTTACCATCAGAGAGAATACAGTCTCTGTCTTGGCGGTGCGTGGCTCGAGTCAGGGCCGAATTCATCTGGAGATGCTCGAGAAGCTTCCTGAATGACTCTGGCTTTGGTTGCAGCCTTGAAATGATGTTGGCGAAAGGCCCCATGCTCCCTGATCAACCGCAACGCACCTGGCCGCGTGGGAAAAGTCGATGGAAGTGCCCCTCGGATTAGCCTCGCGGGCGCGGGATCCCCGCAGTTCATGAACGGAGCCTTCGAAACAAACTCTCCTCCGCCAGACAGTAGTCATTCCCAACCCCCCGCCATAAAATCAAGCGACCGCTTCCGGGCGCGGGTGCCCGGGAGTTGGTCCTGCCACTGGCCGGGGGTTCCTGCGGGGAACTTTCGGCTTGTCAATTCCCCCTGTTCCCCGCCGCCAACGAGGTCTCGAGGCATGCGTTCCTTCGGATTGGGTCTGTTGTTCTGCCTGCTGGCTGCTGTGCCAGTGCGGGCTGAGAAGAAGGTCGAACCGCTGGCCGAGGCTCCCCAGGGGCTGTCGGAGGAAGGGACTGGGGCACTGCAGCCGGCCGGCTTCCGGGTGAGTGACGACGCGGGGGTAATCTGCGACATCTGGCTTGCCAAGGAAGCTCCCCTCAAGCCCAAGTTCAAGCCGAGCCTGCGGGTCAAATACCCGTTTCAGCTGGGGCAGCTGGTGGGAGCGATTCGCTATCCGGAAGGGAGCAAGCCCTCCGACTTCCGCGGCCAGCCGCTGAAACCAGGTCTCTACACGCTGCGATACGGCCTGCAACCCGATGACGGCAATCACCTGGGAACCAGCGACATCCGCGACTTCCTCGTGGGCTGTCCTCCCGAAAAAGATCAAAAGGCGGCCCGGGTGGACGACCTGAAGAAACTCTTCAAGCTCAGTGCGGGGGCTTCGGGAACCACGCACCCCGCCATCTACCTGCTGACCCCGCCTCCCGAAAAGGCGGCCGAGAAGCCCGGTGTCACAGCTGACGAAGAGAAGAAGCTCACCATCTTCGAAGGGGCTCTGACCGGCAAATCGGGCGAAGAGAGCTCGGCAGTGCCGGTGAAGGTGGTGGTCCAAGGGAAGAGTGAAGGCTGACCCGTGCCACTCTTTTCCGCTCGACGACGCTGGGGGCTCTGCAGTCTGCTGACAATGCTGGGGCTGGGGCTTTGGGCTCTCGGTCCTGCCCGCGGCGTCAACCCAATGACGCGGCTTGCGGCCCAGGAGACGACGGCTCCTTCGGCCGCTGCCGCCACACCTGGCACCAAGCCGGACGAGTCTCCCGCCAAGTCGGCCCAGGGGACGGCCGATGCAGCCAGCCAAGAGGGGGTCGAAAAGGTCCTCTACGCTGGCGAGGTGGTGCTGCTTCCCGAGGCGTTCCGACGCCGGGGGGTGAAGAGCTATGCCGAGGAGATCGCCCAGACCGCCGTGCTCTACACGACCGACGGCGAGATTGTGCCATTGGTTCCGGACTGGCGAGGCCGGGCGTTTTTTCAGGATGAACGGCTGCGTGACCGGCCGGTGGAGCTGGTGGTGAATCGTCGCCCCGGGGTTCCTTGGGTCAGTGTGCTGTCGATTTATCTTCAGGATGAGAAGGGGAAACGGGCGGTCGTCGACTATTGGTGCGACGTCTGCTCGATTCCCATGTACGAAATCAAGGACTGCGAGTGCTGCCAGGGGCCGATCCGGCTGCGGTATCGCAATCTGCCCCTCCCCAAGGATGTCCGGCCCGCGAAGCCGGCGGCGAAATGAATCAGCAACTCAACGAGCGGGCGGCGCATCTGGTGGACCAATTGCTGGAGTCTCCCGACTTGTTGCGGGTGACAGCCCACAAGATTGCCGGGGGGGGCCGCTGGATTGACTGTGGTCTGCAGGCCGAAGGGGGCTTGGGGGCCGGACTGGCCATGGCCCGCATCTGTACCGCGGGACTGGCCGACATTCGGGTGATTCCCGGTGAAGTGGCCGGGTCGGCCTGGCCCCACCTGCAGGTCACGACCGATCACCCGGTCGAGGCGTGTCTCTACAGCCAGTATGCGGGGTGGCAGATTTCGGTGGGCAAGTTCTTCGCGATGGGTTCGGGCCCCATGCGGTCGGTCGCCGCCCGGGAAGAGCTCTTTCAGAAACTCGGCTATCGGGAAACGGCGGAAGTTGCCGTGGGGGTGCTGGAAGGGCGAAAGATTCCCGACCAGGGGGTCGTGCAGTATTTGGCCGAGCGGACCAAGGTTCCGGCTTCGGCCATCACGCTGCTGCTGGCTCCCACCGCCAGCCTGGCGGGAACCGTGCAGGTGGTGGCCCGAGTGGTCGAGACCGCCCTGCACAAGCTGCATGAGATTGGATTTGATGTGCGGCGAATCCGCTCGGCCACTGGCACCGCTCCCCTCGCCCCCGTGGCGAAGGACGACCTCGCGGGGATCGGTCGGACCAACGACGCGATTCTGTACGGCGGCCGCGTGACACTGTACGTTCGGGGCGACGACCAGTCGATCGCCGAAATGGGCCCCCGGGTTCCCGCCATGGCTTCGATGGCCCATGGTCGTCCATTCCTGGCGATCTTCGCCGCCGCAGGGAATGACTTCTACAAGATCGACCCCCACCTGTTCAGTCCGGCTGAGATTGTCTTCCAGAATCTGGACACGGGGCGTGTGCAGAAATTTGGCAAGGTGGTGCCCGAGGTCTTGCAGCACTCGTTTTGTGGTGAGTGATGCGGCTGGCGATTTTGTCGAACCCCGACAGTTGGTATCGACGTGACCTCGAACGGGCCGCGGTCGAGCACGGCCACACCGTCGTCGGGCTCCCCTTTGCGGGGTTGTCGACCTGGGTGGGGAATGGGACGGAAGCCGTCTCGCATCCTGAACATGGCCCCCTCGAGGTCGATGCCGTGCTGGTGCGGACGATGCCCCCGGGATCATTGGAACAGGTGGTGTTCCGGATGAATCTGCTGGCCCGACTGGAGCAGCGGGGAGTTCAGGTGGTCAACCCCGCCAAGTCGGTTGAGTGCGCAGTCGACAAGTATCTGACCACCGCCCGGCTACAACAGGCGGGGTTGCCCGTCCCCCCCACCGTCGTTTGCGAGACGGCCGAAATGGCCATTGCGGCGTTCGAATCTCTGGGGGGCGACGTGGTGGTGAAACCGCTGTTTGGTTCGGAGGGCCGGGGCATCTTGCGGGTCTCGGATCCCGATCTCGCCGTCCGGGTTTTCCGCACGCTCGAACGGTTGCAGGCGTTGCTCTATCTGCAGCAGTTCGTTCCGCACGGCGGGTACGATGTGCGGGTGTTGGTGCTGGATGGGCGGGTGCTGGGGGGCATGCGGCGGTGCAACCCCGAGGACTTCCGGACCAACGTCTCCCGGTCCGCCCGGGCCGAACCGGTCGATTTGACCGAGGAACAACGCGACTGGGCGGTGCGGGCGACCGTCGCGGTGGGTGCCCGGATCGCGGGGGTTGACCTGCTGTACGACCAGCGGGGACCGGGTTATGTGATCGAGGTCAACGGGGTGCCCGGCTGGCAGGCGCTGCGGCGGGTGACGGGAATTGATGTCGCCGCCGAGTTGATGCGGAGCCTCGAACACCATGCCACAGATCCTTCGGGAGGTGCCCGGTGAGTGGAGCCGTGGTACTGACTGGCTCGGCGTCAGAGAGCCCCACGGGTGTCGACCTTTCCAACGCCCAACTGTTGAAGCGGATGCTGGCGTTGGGGTGGCAATACCGCAGAGGCTGCCTGGGGTTGCTGGCCCTGCAGGGGCTATTGCTGGCAACCGGGCTGTCGGGGCTGGGACTGACCGGCGTGGGGATCGATGCCGTGTTGTTTCACGCCGGCTCGACCCAGCACCCGGCGACCTGGCCCGGCGGTTGGCATCCGCCAGCCGATTGGCACCCCATGGCCGAGGTCGGTCTGGCCGCCGGCCTGATTCTGCTGTTCGCCCTGCTGCGGGGCTGGTTGAATTACATCTACGCGGTCGCCTCGGGACGGCTGGTGCACGAGCAGATCGTCGTCGACCTGCGTGCCCAGGTGTACGACAAGCTGCAGCGATTGAGTTTTCAGTTCTTCGACAGCAACACCACCGGCAGCATCATGAACCGGGTGACCAGTGATGTGCAGTCGGTCCGGGCGTTTGTCGATGGAGTGATCATCCAGCTGGCTCTGTTGGTCCTCTCGCTGATCTGCTACCTGGCCTACATGCTGCGCATCGATGTGGGTGTGACTCTCGCCTGTCTGGGGACCACACCGTTGCTGTGGGGGGCGACCGTGCTCTTCTCGCGCACTGTGCGGCCGATGTACGACCGCGTCCGCGACCTCGCTGACCAGATGGTGCTGACTCTTGCCGAGAATGTGCAGGGGGTGCAGGTGGTCAAGGGGTTTGGTCGCGAACCCGAGGAGATTGGCAAGTTCGCACAGGCGGTGCAGGCGGTCGAAGCGCAGCAGCAAAGCATTTTCTGGCGGGTCAGCATCTTCACTCCGCTGATTGGATTTCTGACGCAGTTCAATGTGGTGGTGCTGCTGATCTATGGAGGTTATCTGGTGACCCAAGACCGGCTGCCGCTGGGAACGGGTCTTGTGGTCTTCGCCGGTCTGCTGACCCAGTTCGCCAACCAGGTGGCCAATCTCACAAACATCACCAACAGCATCCAGCAAAGCCTCAGTGGGGCCCGGCGGGTGTTCGAGGTGCTGGATGCCCCGGTGCAGATCCAGAGCAAGCCGGGGGCCATCGCTCAACCGCGACTGACAGGCCGGGTGGAGTTCGACCAGGTGAGTTTCGGCTATGACCCCTTACTCCCTGTGCTGCAGGAGGTGTCGTTTCGGGTGGAACCGGGGCAGCGGGTGGCCATCCTGGGTGAGACCGGGGCGGGCAAGAGCACGCTGCTGGCGTTGATTCCCCGGTTTTACGATCCTACCTCAGGCCGGGTGCTGATCGACGACATCGACGCCCGCGATCTCGTCGTCGATGAATTGCGGCAACAGGTGGGGATTGTGTTCCAGGAGAGCTTCCTGTTCAGCAATTCCATCGCGATGAACATCGCGTTCGGTCGGCCGTATGCGACGCGGGCGGAAATCGAACAGGCGGCCCGCATTGCCTGTGCGCATGAGTTCATCGAGAAACTCCCCCAGGGTTACGACACTCTGCTGGGGGAATGGGGGATGGATCTTTCGGGTGGGCAGAGGCAGCGACTGGCGATTGCCCGGGCTCTGGTGCTGGATCCGCGGATCCTGCTACTCGACGATCCCGCGGCGGCGATTGACCCGGAGACGGAGCAGGAGATTCTGAACGCCATGGAGCGGGCGATGGAAGGGCGGACGACGTTTGTGGTCGCACACCGGCTCAGCACTTTGCGGCGGGCCGATGTGGTGCTTGTGTTCGACCATGGGCGGCTGGTTCAACAGGGGACCCATGCCGAGTTGCTCAATCAGCCCGGCCATTATCGCCAGGCGGCCGAACTGCAGGCTTTGGGGATGGACAGGCATTGAGAAGTTCCTCGAAACGGTCGGGGCGCGGAGCAGGTCAGAACGGAGTGAAGGCATCGCCGAGGGGGCGCTGGGCGAGCGGATCCCCCAAAGTTCCGACCGGGAGGAGATACGGGGGCCACCGTGCCCCGGGGCTGGCGGCGGTTTGCACGCCCCCTCCCCTGCCCCTTACGATTTTTGAAGCCGGGTGTGCCGGTGGGCTTTGACAGATTCTTGCCAAGGTGAATGTCATGCGGCGCGGTGAGATGGGCTGGTGGATGCTGCTGGTGGTGGGGAGTTGGCTGGGGGGCCTCGTTCCCGCGTCGGCCGGGGCACAGACCCTGCTGCTGCGTTACCCCGACATTCACGATGGAAAGATCGTCTTTTGCCACTCCGGCAATCTCTGGACCTGCGCGGTCGAGGGAGGGGTCGCCACCCGGCTGACCGCCCATCCCGGACAGGAACTCTTCCCCAAGTTCTCTCCCGATGGGCAGTGGATTGCCTTTACGGGACAATACGACGGCGACGAACAGGTCTACGTCATGCCGGCCACGGGGGGAGAACCCCGACAACTCACCTGGTATCCGGCCCGCGGCCCCCTCAAGCCTCGTGGTGGTTATGACAACCAGGTTTACGGCTGGTCTCCCGACGGACAAAAGATCTTGTTCCGCTCGCTGCAGGACGCGGATGGCGGCAAGGTCGAGACCACCCTGTATACCGTCAACTTGGCGGGCGGTCTGCCGGTCGCCCTGCCGCTGCCAACAGCAGGGGCGGGTGACTTTTCCCCCGACGGACAAAAAGTGATCTACTCGCCCCTGTTCCGCGATTTCCGGACCTGGAAGCGTTACGAAGGTGGTTGGGCGCAGGATTTGTTTGTCGCCGATTTGCAGAGCCTGACCCTGCGGCCGATCGCACCCAGTCGGCAGACCGAGCGGGACCCGATGTGGATTGGGGACAAGATCTGGTTTGTCTCGGACCGGACCGGCACGTTGAACTTGTTCTCGTACGACCTCGGCACCAACGAGACCAAACAGGCAACGCACTCAACCGAGGCCGATGTGCGGTGGGCCAGTTCCGACAACCGGCGTTGGATTGTCTACGAACTGTTGGGAGAACTGGCCGTTTTCGACACCACCACCGGGCAGGAACGCCGACTGCAGGTGCAGGTCCCCGATGACGGCCTCGACAAACGTCCGTCGCGGATCGCGGTGGACAAGTTCATCGAATCGTTCGAGCTAAGCCCCAAAGGGGAACGGGCCCTGTTCGTGGCCCGCGGCGATGTCTTCTCGGCCCCCATCGAAAAGGGTTTGACCCGCAATCTCACCAACAGCAGCCGGGCCCATGATCGGGCCGCGGCGTGGAGTCCCGATGGGGCGAAGATCGCGTTCGTTTCGGACAAATCGGGAGAAGAGCAAGTGTATGTCGTTTCGCAGGATGGTTCGGGGCCTGCGGAAGCCGTGACCGCCAGCCTCGAGAGCATGCTGTTCGCTCTCAAGTGGTCTCCCGACGGCAAGCGGCTGTCGTTCTCGGACAAGTTCGGCAGGTTGCACGTGCTGACCCTGGCCGACAAGACCCTGCTGCAGGTTGCCGACGAGCGGCGGGGATTGCTGCAGGATTATGAATGGTCTCCCTGTAGCGGGCACATCGCCCTGCGGTTGTCGAACCCCAGTGAGCTCGACTCGCTGTTTGTCTACACGCTGGCCGATCGGCAACTGCGCCGGGTAACCAGTGAATACTTCGATGTCAGCAATCCCACTTGGGATCCCCGGGGAGATTACCTTTTCTTTCTCTCGCGGCGGCAGTTCGCCCCGCAGTTGAGTTCGATTGAGTGGAACTACGCTGGAAACCGCGGGACCGGGATCTTCGCCTTGGCCCTGCGCAAAGATGTCAAGCCGCTGTTCCCGCCCGAGAGCGACGAGGTTCAGATTGCAGGCGGGGCCAAGCCCGAAGGAAAGCCCGACGTCAAGCCTGCCGAGGCCCCTCCCGCCGATCGTCCCGCGCTGATGATCGACTTCGACGGTCTGGAACAGCGGGTGATGCGCATTCCTGTGGAAGCCGACAACATCGCGGGATTGACCGCCACTCGGGGTCACCTGCTCTACTCGGTTTCTGGTGCCCGCTACTACGGACGTGAAGGTGGCCAAAAGACGAAGCTGCAAATCTTTGACCTCGCCAAACGCGAGGGGTCGACGCTGCTGGAGGATATGGGCGGTTACGCCGTGTCGGCCGACGGGGCGAAAGTTTTGGCCCGTACCGGGAACAGCTTCACGCTGATCGACGCCCGCCCCAAGGGGGCCGAAAAGAAACCGGTCTCGACCAAGGATCTCGCGGCCGACCGGGTCCCCGCCGAGGAATTCGCCGCGATCTTCGACGAGGTCTGGCGGCGCTACCGCGACTTCTTCTACGTGCGGAACATGCACGGCTACGACTGGAAGGCGATTGGCGACCGCTATCGCAAACTTTTGCCGCATGTGGCCCACCGCTCGGACCTCAACTACATCCTGGGGGAGATGATCGCCGAGTTGAATGCCGGTCACTGCTACATCGAAGGGGGAGACTTCGACCTTCCCGAACGGGCCCGCGTTGGACTGCCGGGCGCCCGCTTCGCCCTCGACCCGGCCTCAGGCCGTTATCGCGTCAGCAAAATCCTGCGGGGCGAGAATGAAGAGGAGAAGTACCGTTCTCCCCTGACGGAAGTGGGGGTCGACATTGCCGAGGGTGATTATGTCTTGGCCATCGATGGCCAAGACTTGAAAGGTACCGACAGCCCCTACCGGCTGCTGCGGCACAAGACGCAGTTGGTGACCCTCGCCGTGAGCAAGCAAGCCGACGGCTCAAACCCCAGGCAGGTCTCGTACCGTCCCATCTTCGCCGAAGAGAACCTGCTGTATCTCGACTGGGTGCGAGGCAACCGCGAGCGGGTTGCGAAGGCGACCGAGGGCCGGGTTGGCTACCTGCACATTCCCGATATGGGGGCCGATGGCATCTACGAGTTCATCAAGTGGTACTACCCCCAGGTCCGGAAGGAAGGACTGGTGATTGACGTCCGCTCGAATGGCGGCGGCAATGTCTCACAGATGATCCTCGAGCGGCTCGACAACCGGCTGCTGGGTACGCGGTTTGGGAGCCTGAATGACGATCCGGGCACCTACCCGGGCACGGTCTTCCACGGGCACATGGTCTGCCTCGTCAACGAGGTCTCGGCCTCTGACGGAGACATCTTCCCGCACCGCTTCCGCCAGGCGGGACTCGGACCACTGATTGGCCGGCGCACGTGGGGAGGCGTGGTGGGCATCAGCAACATCGGCCCGCTGCTCGATGGAGGTACGGTGTTCGTTCCCCTGCAGGCGACCAACTCGCCCACCGGGGAATACATCATTGAGGGAGAGGGAGTTTCCCCCGACATCGATGTGGTCAATGAACCGAAAGATGTGATCGCCGGAAAGGACGCGCAGTTGGAACGGGGAATTGCCGAAGTCATCGAGCGGATGAGCAAGGAACCCCGCCGTCTTCCACAACGTCCGGCCGACCCCAACAAGGCGGCGCAGCCTCCCAAGCCCTGATGGGATCGGTTTGTCAGATCGGGTCGCCTCGTTCATTCCTGTGTTTCGGAGTCTCTCGTGGGAATCCGCCGTTCAAGTCGAGGGGTGCCAAAGGTGCTGATTCACAACCATTCCGGATTCCATCGCGTCTCGCGGTTCCGGGGGATGTGGACCGGGCTGTTGGTCTTCTTGGCGGCACCTCTCGCATGGGGACAGGCCCCTCCCCCCGCAGACTGGATTGATCCCGCTGGCGGACCGGGCACCGTGATTCTGTCGGGTGGAGGACGGATCCCCGACGAAGTCCGTGGGACCTTCATCGAGTCGGGCGGGGGTGCCCAATGCCGGTTGGTGGTGATTCCCACCGCCACTCCGGGGAGTGATGATGAAGAAGCGCTGCGGGAGGGAGCCGAGGTCGCCGAGTCGTGGAAACAGCGTGAGATCGCCTCGGTGGAGGTGTTGCACACGCGAGACCGTGAGCGGGCAAACGACCCGGCGTTTTGCGAACCACTTCGCCAGGCGACGGCTGTCTGGTTCACGGGAGGGCGGCAATCGCAGATTGCCGCAGTCTATCAGGGGACCCGTTTTGAAGACGAAGTGCGGCAGGTCCTGGTGCGCGGGGGCGTTGTGGGGGGAACCTCGGCCGGTGCCGCCTGCCAGTCGCGCGTGATGATTGTCCGGGGACAGGTGTGGGAAACGCCGGGACTGGGGATGATTCCGGGAGTGATTGTCGACCAGCATTTCCTGGCGCGCGACCGTCGCGGACGTCTGCTTGACGCCCTGCAGCAGCACCCACATCTCGTCGGTCTGGGGATCGACGAGGGGACCGCCCTGGTGGTGAAGGGGCGCGAGCTGAAGTGCCTGGGGGAATCGACCGTGCACCTCTGCCTGGGGGCGTGCGCTTCGCTCGAACCGTGCGAGCGGATTTTGCAGCCCGGGGAGATGGGCGATCTGACGATGTTCCGGCGCGAGGCGCTGGCCCGGCAGCGGACTCCCTTTCCTCCCGAGCAGCCTGCCCCGCCGGTCGTCCCCTCGGGTGCACTGGTGATTGTTGGCGGTGGAGGGTTGACCGAACAGATCACCCAGCGGTTCATTGAACTGGCGGGGGGAGTCGAGGCGTCGATCGTGGTCCTTCCGACAGCCAATCCCAAGATCGATCTCAATGAAGGAAAATTTCTGGAACGGGCCGGAGCAAAGAACGTCACGCTGCTCACAGCCCGCAACTGGGCCGAGGTCGAATCGCCCGAGACCGCGGCAATCCTCAAGCAGGCGCGCGGACTCTGGTTCGGCGGTGGCCGGCAATGGCGGTTTGTCGACGCCTACGAGCACACCCAGGCTGTCGCCCTGTTTCACGACGTGTTGCGCCGCGGCGGGGTGATTGGCGGCAGTTCGGCGGGGGCCACGATCCAGGGAGATTACCTGGTCCGGGGAAGTCCTCTGGGCAACACCGACATGATGGCGCTGGGGTACCAACGGGGCTTCGCATTCCTCCCTGGCACCGCCATCGACCAGCACTTCCGCCAGCGGAACCGCTTCGCAGACTTGGCCCGGGTGATCGACCGACATCCGCAACTGCTGGGAATTGGACTCGATGAGGCGACCGCGCTGGTGGTCACCGGCGAGGTCGGGGAGATTCTGGGCCGGGGCGAGGCTCATTTCTACGACCGCCGACCGGGACGCCCCTCCGACGCACCTGAACATGAGTCGGTCGCTGCTGGAGGGCGATACCAGCTGCTTGATCGACTGGTGCTCGAACGGGGACAGAAACCCGAGTCCGAAAAACCGAAAGCGGAATGAGGATTTTCTGCGGTTGATCCCGGTCCGCCGTCACTCCCGATCCGGAAGACGGTGCTCGGCAAGCGGTTGAACTGTTCGCCGGGCAGAAGGTAGCATCGAGAAATGAGTTCCTCGCCCGCCCCCTACCTGCGATCTCCCTCCCTTCTCAACCGGCACGACAGTCGATTGCTGATTGTCGACATGCAGGACCGGATTCTGCCTGTGATCGGCAATTCCGACGCCGTCTTGTCGAACTGCCTCCGTCTGGTGGAAGGGGCCCAGGTGTTGCAGGTCCCGGTCACGGCCACAGAGCAGTATCCCAAGGGTCTGGGATCCACAAATGTGGGCCTCGCCCGTCTCTTGCCCCATCGCCTGGAGAAGCTGCGGTTCAGCAGTGCCGAGGTCTTGAACTGGGGCACGGCCGCCGAAGACACTTCGGGACGGTTCCGGGTGGTTGTGGCAGGGATCGAGACGCATGTCTGCATTCTGCAGACTGTGTTTGATCTGCTGGCGGCGGGGTTCGAAGTGCATGTTCCCGCCGATGCCGTCGGGAGCCGGGTTGAGGCCAACCGCCAGGTAGCACTCGAACGGATGGCCCTGGGAGGGGCGGTCATCACCACCACCGAATCGGTGTTGTTGGAGTGGTGCGAAGTGGCGGGAACCGCCGAGTTCAAACAGATCAGCCAACTGATCCGCTGAGGCAGACTGGCCGTTGCTTTCCGTGGCCTGGTCCCGCTGACCCAGGCTTGCTCTTTCGCTGCAGGTGAATGCCCATGTCGTCCGTTTCCGCCACGTTGAATCCTCCCCGCCGTATCCTGATGGGTCCCGGTCCCAGCGACACCCATCCGCGGGTTTTGGCCGCCCTGGGAGCACCGACAGTGGGCCATCTCGATCCCTATTTCCTGCAGGTGATGAATGACACCCAGCAGATGCTGCGGCAGGTCTTTCGGACCAAGAATGAACTGACCTTGGCGGTCAGTGGCACAGGGAGTGCGGGGATGGAAGCCGCCGTCGTCAACCTGGTCGAGCCGGGCGACTCGATGTTGGTTGGTGTGAACGGCGTCTTCGGCGGGCGGATGGTCGACGTAGCGACCCGGGCGGGAGCGCAGGTCAGCAAGATTGAAGTGCCATTTGGCGAGACATTTGACCCCGCCCAGGTGGCCGAAGCAGTGAAGCAGCACCGCCCCAAGGTGGTGGGGATCGTGAACGCCGAGACGTCGACAGGTGCCCGCCAGCCCCTCGAAGAGATTGCGAAGATTGTGCATGACGCAGGGGCATTGCTGGTGGCCGACACGGTGACCTCGCTGGGAGGCCTGCCGGTGGAGACCGACGCCTGGGACCTTGATGTGGTCTACAGCGGAACGCAAAAGTGCCTGTCGTGTCCTCCTGGCCTGGCCCCGATCACCTTCGGTCCCCGGGCACTGGCCAAGATCGACGCCCGCAAGACGAAGGTGGCCAGTTGGTATCTTGACATGACGATGGTCCGGAATTATTGGGGGCAGGATCGGGCGTACCATCACACCGCGCCAATCAACATGAATTACGCCCTGCGTGAAGCGCTGCAGTTGGTTTTGGAAGAGGGGTTGGAAAACCGCTGGGCCCGCCATCTGCGCAACCATCTGGCCCTGAAGGCCGGCCTGAAGGCGCTGGGACTGAATTACGCGGTGGCTGAAGGGAAGCAGCTGCCCATGTTGAACGCCGTACTGATTCCCGCCGGGGTCGACGACGTGAAAGTGCGGGGGCAACTGCTGAATGAGTTCGGGATTGAGATTGGCGGAGGCCTGGGCCCGATGAAGGGAAAAACCTGGCGAATTGGCCTGATGGGAGAAACGAGTTCGCCCCGCAATGTGCTGACGCTGCTGGCGGCCCTCGACCGCTGCCTCGCCGACCAGGGTGTGAAATTCTCCCCCGGCAGTGGCGTGATGGCGGCCAACGCCGAGTACGCCCGACAGAAATCGGCCTGATTCCCCCTCGCCCTGCCCGGAGCAGTACGGCTCTGTGCGGTCATCCGCATGAATTCGAGACCTCGAAATGCCCCACTCCATCCAGGATTCGGGGGCCGATTGCGCGCGGGAACACTTTCGACTCCCGTCCCGGTCCGGTTGGCGAAATTGGTTCGCGGTACCGGCGCGGTCGGCCTTGGGGAGAATGTGAATGTGACCCGATCGATCCGGTGACCTGAACCCGGCCGTTACAGGGTCCCTTCAAAGAGACCGCTCTGATCGGCTGAGGGCCGAAATGCGGTCACCACGCTCAGCGCGCCGCGGGTGGGGGCGGCTCGGTGCCGGGAGTGGAACTCGGGGAAGGCCCCGCTCCCGCCCGACGGGCCCGCCATTCGGCGAGACGCTGTCGGAACAGATTCTCGGCTCCTCTCGGAACCGGCTCGTAATACTGCCGATCAATGCCGAGGTAGTCTTGGGGAATCCAGCCTTCGGGGGCATCGTGGGGATAGCGGTACTCGGTGCCATGGTCCAACTGTCTGGCACCGGCATAGTGGCTGTCACGCAGATGCCGGGGGACGGGGAGGATCCGCTGGTTCCGCACATCGTCCAGCGCGGCATCAATCGCCAGCAGTGCGGCGTTGGACTTGGGAGCGAGGGCGACATAGAGCGCCGCCTGTGCCAGGGGAATTCGGCACTCGGGCATCCCCAGGAAGTCGGTCGCCTGAGCAGCCGCCTGAGCCAGCAGCAGCGCCTGCGGGTCGGCATTACCCACATCCTCGGCAGCACAGATGACAATCCGCCGGGCGACAAACCGGGGATCCTCCCCCGCCTCCAGCATGCGGGCCAGCCAATAGACCGCGGCATCTGGGTCGCTGCCCCGCATCGATTTGATCAGGGCACTGGCCGCGTCGTAGTGACTGTCGCCGTTGCGGTCGTACTGGATCTGCTTTTTCTGGATCGACTCCTGGGCACAGGCGATGTCGAACGGCTGCCCCGAATCCATCAATGACAAGACCCCCACCTCAAGGGCCGAGAGGGCCCGTCGGGCATCGCCATCACTGACCTCGGCCAGGAACTGTAACGCTTCGGGCAACGCCGGGACACCGGTCTTGCCAAGACCCCGCTCGCGATCGGTCAGCGCTCGCTGCAGCAGCCCCAGAATGTCGTCGCACGACAACGGCTGGAACTCGAACACCCGGCTGCGGCTGACAAGGGGCGAGACGAGCGAGAAAAATGGATTGGCGGTCGTGGCTCCAATCAGAGTGACCACCCCCTCTTCCACGTCGGGCAGCAGTACGTCCTGCTGGGTCCGATTGAAGTGGTGCAACTCATCGATGAACAGCACGGTTCGGCGCCCCCCTGTCTCGAGGCGCCGGCGGGCCTCGTCGAGGGCGGTGCGGACCTCTTTCACTCCGGCCGAGGCGGCGTTCAGCTTGCAGAACTGTGACTGGGTGTGTTGGGCGATGATCTCGGCCAACGAAGTCTTGCCGGCGCCGGGCGGGCCGTAGAAGATGACCGAGCCCAGCCGGTCGGCGTGCAGCATCCGCCACAGCAGTTTCCCCTGACCGAGGAAATGCCGCTGGCCCACAAAGTCATCCAGGGTACGGGGTCGCATGCGGGCGGCGAGAGGCTGCGCCTGCCGGCGGGCCTGAGCCTCTTGTTTGTCGAACAGCCCCGCCATGATGGGCATCCCGGGAAAGACAGTGGAGATGACACACCCCGACGACGGTGCGCCGCAGAGAGCGACGTTTCAACAACAACGGCCCGGGGAAACCGGGCCGTTGTCTGAACCGACAGACATCCACCGCAATGCCGTTCGAGCCCTGTTGTATGAACCCGCGTCGCAAAGGTGGGAACCGGAAAACCGGGTTGTGTGAGCCAGTGATCACCCGGAGGGGCGATCGACGGAATGACACGCGGCCAGTTTTTGAAGCTCCCTGCGGATTGTTATAGGGTCAACAATTCCGAGCCCGTGACGAACATGGCAGACATCTGCCAGATCAGTCGCGATCAATGATTTTATCGTAGCCGTGTCAGAAACCCGATTCAACGCCCCAGTTGGGATCGGTAGGCAGTCCCCAGCCGATCTGCTACCCTGTATAGACCCAGTGAACATGCTGGTTGGTGGATGATCAGGAGGATGGGATGGTCCTGCGGAGCAATCACTATGACGTGGCGTTCGAGGCGTACCTGCGTTCACGGCGGACGCCGTATGTCTCAGTGGATGAGACCCGCCGGGCGTTGCTCGAGCAAGCCTCGTTGAAGTCGATGGACTTCATTGTGTATTCCGCTCGTCGGCCCAACCTGTTGGTCGATGTGAAGGGACGGCGGTTCCCTTCCGGTGATGCCGACACTGGTCATCGCTGGGAGAACTGGACCACGGCCGAAGACCTGCCGGCCCTGCAGAAGTGGCAGTCGGTGTTTGGGGCCGACTTTCGTGCCGTGCTGGTCTTCGCCTATCATGTCGTAGGCGATCGAGCTCGGGCCGAGTTTGACAGCCTGTTCTCTTTTCGGGATGCCCAGTACGCATTTTTCGGCGTCTGGGTCGATGAATACCGCGAGGCGATGCAGGTTCGGTCGAGTAGTTGGCAGACGGTGTCGGTCCCCAGCCGGTTGTTTCGTAACCTTCGGCAGCCTTTCGATCAGTTTCTGTAGTCCCGTAAGTTGGCGACCGTTTTCGACAGGCAAGTCTCCGTGTGTCCCGTTCCCTCACCGCCACGCGTGTCCCACATGACGGGCTTCACTCCCACTGAGTCGGCGGACGGCTCTCTGGTGGCAGCACCAAGCCATTGCGACCAGTTGCGGAGCCAATGCACGACAAGTCTCTGGACGGCAAGACTCTGGCGGGGCCGCTTGATGGGAAGTGTGTTGGCGGTGACCAGCTGGGTTGGCCAGGCAGTCGGCCAGGAATCAAGCGGGGGGGGAGTGCGGGTCGAAACTTCGGGCCGCAGCTTTACTGTGGAAGCCTTGGTTGTGGCGGTATCTTTGGGGTTGGCCCTCTTCTCGGTCTGCCGTTCCAGTCGCCGTGTCTGAGCGGAATGTGGTGATCACAGGGGTGGGCTTGATCACCCCGGTTGGTCCAGATCGCGAGTCGAGTTGGCGGGGCTTGTGTAGCGGGCGTTCGGCAACCCGACTGGTCACTGTGCCGGGATTGCCGACACAGGTCTGTGCCGCTCCGCTACCAGAGGGATTGTTCACCCCGCCGCGGGGAGAGCCAGTGGTGGATCTGGCTCTGCGGATCTCCCGGGAAGCCCTGGACCATGCCCGACACCCCCAGGATGTGTACGACCCGATACGGTTTGGTTGTGTGATTGGAACCTCCAAAGGGGGGTGCCACGCGGCCATGGGGGCTTGGAGCCAAACGTATCGGGGCCACTCCCCTGCTGAATTTAGCAAGGTTGAGCCCTGGGGGTGGATGGATCCACAGGTCGCGGCCCGGCAGGTGACCGCCTGTTGGAATTTGCAGGGTCCGTGTCTGGCACCGGTGGCCGCATGTGCCACGGGACTGATGGCTGTCGCCCGAGGGGCGGAGTTGATCTCGTGGAACCGGTGTGATGCCGTACTGGCGGGAAGCGTCGATGCGTCGCTCGTTCCGGCCATCCACGCCTCGTTTCGCCGGTTAGGGGTCTTGGCTCCCGCCGCCAGCGAACCGACCCGGGCCTGCCGCCCGTTTCATCGTGAGCGGGCCGGGTTTGTGATTGGCGAGGGAGGGGCGGTGTTCGTCCTGGAAGAAGCCGCACAGGCTCACTCCCGTGGGGCTCCCATCCTGGCGCGGTGGCGAGGGGCTGGTTTAGGTTCGGACGCCGGGCATCTCACCCGGCTCAGCCACGATCCTGAACCGCTGGTGCATGTGCTGAAAGACACGCTGAGCCGCTCGGGAGTTCAGGCCGGGGATATCGACTACATCAACTACCACGGCACAGCGACGCGGGGGAATGATCCCCTGGAATCGCAGGCGGTGGAACGGGCGCTGGGTCCGGCCGTGAGTGCGATTCCAGGATCTTCACTCAAGGGAGCGATGGGACACCTGTTGGGGGCGGCGGGGAGTGTGGAACTCGCCGCCACGGTGTTGGCCCTGCGCGATCAAAAACTGCCCCCGACCCTGCACCTGGACGCCCCCGATCCGGAATGCCGGTTGGACTACATTCCCCATCAAGCGCGTGATCAACACCTCGCGACCGCCCTCAAGCTCTCCCTTGGTTTTGGCGGACATCTTGTGTGCGCGATCATTTCCAGGTAGTTGCCAGGCAACCGAGCGAATCCGAAACCCGATCGGTTCCCGGACTTTCTTGCATGTGGTCTCTGCCAGGCGCGCCGCCTCTGCCTCGGGCAGTCGCCCTGTCGTGCAGGATGGAGTGCCCGCTACGGAACGATCCGTTTCAGAATCTCCTCCACCGAGACGGGAGCCCCCTGTTTCGCGCGGCTCTCTCGGGCCGCTTCGAGAAATGCGTACAGCTCGAGGGTTTCGGCCGGTGTCACGGGAACGGCTCCCCCCTTGGCGAAGCGCGCGATTTCGATCGCGATTCCCTCATAACCCATGTACTTGTCGTCGGTCGGAGCAACCCCTTTGACGGGAACGCCATGCCCATACACTCCGGCAATCGAGACCCCCTGTTCGCCAAAGACCGTGGCGCTGTATTTGATGGCTCCCTGCTTGATCCCCCGGTAGGTGCCCACTCGTCCGTCGCGCCACACCCCGGTAATCGATTCGACCTGGGGTGTGCTGGTGCAACGGACCGTTTCGCAACCGGGCCCCATGATGGTGTAGAGAGTCTCGAGGCTATGCACCGCGTGCCAGAAGAAATCGGAATGATGCGGCACCATGGGGCAGCCGCCATAGACGTCGCAGCCCAACACCTTCCCGACCTCGGGATGATTGCGCATGCCAATGAAGCCGGGACTGAACCGGTGCTGGGAACTGCTCCAGAGGGGGACTTTGGCCTCCTGGGCCGTCTTGAAGAGGGCGGCGACATCGTCGAGCGACGCGGCCATGGGGCGGCCGATGTAGACCCGCTTTCCCGCCCGGATCGCCGCCTCGGCCAATTTGCGGTGCCGGCGTCCATCGACCGACATCACCAGCACGGCATCGCACTGCGCCAGGACCTTGTCGACCGAATCGACCAAAGGAACCTGGAAGTCCTTCATCGACTGCACCCACTTCGGGAGGTTCTCCACGCTCTCGGCGATGTCGGTGCTCGGTTCATCCGGGAACGCGGCGGTCACCCGAATGCCTGCCAGATCACCGGTTGCCTGGGGATCGTGAAAGAGCTGGGTAAAGGCGACCGACTGGTAGTTGTCGAGTCCGAGAATGCCGAGATGCACAGGCTCCGCAGCCGGGGCGATGCGGGCAGCCCACCCGGCCCACACGACGAACAACCAGATTCCCAGTTCCCACCCTCGATGGCGATTTCCCCACACTCGAACGGTTGTGTTCATGGTGACACCTCCTGGAAAATGCTGTGAAGCCAATGTCCGACGGCTGCTGACGGTAATCCATGCGGTCACCGCCGGCAATTCTCCGCCAATCGTGCGAGCACGACCACGATTGACTCAAGCGACGTCTCCCGACACCCCACACGGATGACGGCCAGACGCCCCGGAGCGTCAACGGAAACGCATCAGGCAAACTGGAGAAGAAAGACTGGTCAGAGCAAAAATCCCGGGAGTGCACGGGATGACGAAATTCACGGCGTTCCATGGTCGATCTCCCAACCAATGGGTGTCGCCCAGCTCGAAGGATCGAGCTTTAGAACGACAACGGGGACGAATTTGCGACATGCAACACGACAGGCTGCTGAGAGGATGGGGGCTGGCATTCGCGATGCTGGCGGCAGCCAGGACAGCGGCGTGGAGCGAGGAAATTCCGCTGCCGCCGATCAACGCCGTGGTGGAGGATGCCGTTCCCGATTCGCTTCCCGAGCGGAACGTGGAATCTGCACTCATCCCCAGTGCTGAGCCATCCGTTCCAGGGCCCTTGTCCGATTCGCCCCCCGACTTACCCGAAGCGGCTCTCCCGGTCGGAGGGCCCGAGATGGGGTGGTCGTCCCTCCCAGCCGTCCCTCGGGCACCCAAGCAAAAGAAGGGGCGACCCGCATTTCCCCCCCCCAAAAATCTCCCCCCACTCGGGCCGTATAAACCCCTGTTCTACAACAACGACTTCTCATACAAGCAAGATCCAAAACACGAACGTCTGCTGGGGGAGGAATTGAAGGACATTCACCTGGAATTATTCGGCACCCTCTGGACCATTTCCACCGGAGGAGAGGTTCGCTACCGATTCCTCAAGGAGGACAATCGCCTCCGCAAAGGTCCACCGACAGCGTCCGATTACAACCAGTGGCGGTGGCGTCATTACCTCGACCTGAAAGGAGAGACCTTTCGGGTTTACGGTGAGATCCTGGATGCGGAGTCTTTCGACAACGAAGCTCCCCACCTGCCGACTGATGTGAACCAACTCGACATCCAGAACCTGTTTGCCGACTGGACATTTCTGGAAGGGGACCTCGGCCGACATACACTGCGGATTGGCCGACAGGAATTGCTCTATGGAAATCAGAGATTGGTATCACCCCTCGACTGGGCCAACACCCGCCGGAATTTTCAGGGGGGCAAGTACATTCTCTCGGGGGACGATTACAGCTTCGAGGGGTTTCTGGTGCATCCGGTCAATACGGCCACCGGCTACACGTCGCTGACCGACTTCGATGGGGCTCTCGATAAACCCGAACGAAACATCTGGTTTGGCGGCACCTATTACAGCTACACCGGCTGGGAAAACACGGTTCTCGATCTCTACTGGATGGTGATCGACACCAACCGTACGGTGCGGTTTCATCCCGACATGCAGCGGCACACGGTCGGTTCGCG
This sequence comes from Planctomycetaceae bacterium, assembly GCA_046318755.1. Lineage (GTDB taxonomy): Bacteria > Planctomycetota > Planctomycetia > Planctomycetales > Planctomycetaceae > UBA10511. The sequence continues at coordinate 4,622 of JBKCTR010000089.1, read as the reverse complement.
GTGGGCGCATCTCGAACCGGTGCTCGACGATGGCGGGGAGCAGGCACGGGTGTGGGATTTCGACGTCGAGGGAGGTGTGCAGGCCGGAGTGGAACAGGGAACCGACGTCGTCTCGGGATTCTGGACCGGAATCGTGGGACACACCTGGAAGAAACCCCGTTGGACTCCGCGGGTTTCGGGCCTGTTCTATTATGGATCCGGAACGGTCAATGCCCTTGGCAACAACAACACGTTTTACGTCATGTTCCCCCTGGGGCACGCGTACTGGGCCCTGTCCGACAATCTCTCGGGGCAGAACCTGTTCGACACGGCCTTGCAATTCGATCTCAAGCCCACCAGGAAATTCTCCACCACCGCCGCGCTCCACTGGTTCCAGCTCGCGTCGAGCCAAGACACGGCCTACAACGTGGCCGGGGCGGCCATTGGAAAACCTGGCAATGGGACCCAGGTCGGCACCGCACTCGACCTTTATGGCTACTACTCCTTCAACCCGAATTTTGACATCCAGATGGGCTACTCGTGGTTTTGGTTTGGATCGTACATCGAGCGGACCGTTCCCCGGGGAGACTCGACCCAACTGTACATGATGACTTCACTACGCTACTGATGACATCGACCACACACTGCGACGATTTCCCAAGTGCGGACTCCGGAACCTCCTGTGGGAGGAAGGGTGGGATCAAGTTCAGTCCTGGCCCGGAGGGGGCTGTCCGCGCCGGCGTTCCGAGGGGACCCAGGTGTTGATTCCTCCCTTGAGCTCCCGAACCGACTCGGCTGTCGGTGGGCCGCTGAGGGGAACCGTCGTCGCCCCGGAGGGTCGGGAACGGGCAATCTTGACCTGCTGCCGCGATTTCGACCGGCGTCTCAGCCAACGCCACCGGTCAACGGGACGCATGCCGGGCTGGCGATCACGCAACAGCCACCAGAGCAAAGCCGCCCCCCCCACCACAGGACCCGAAGTTCGCCAGATCTCGCGCCAATCAGCGTTCATCGCCACAGAGATCAGCACGCAACACCCGACGCCCGCCACCAAGGTGACGCAGGTGGCGAACCAAGCAACCGCCTGTCCTTTCGACGACGTCTCGGGGGATGGCATCGCAGACTTACCACACGGTCAGGAGAGTGGGAACCGGACCGACGATTTCACACGATCACAGCAAAATATGCAAATTCGCTGGTTGGGGGGAAATTGTCTTCCGGAACACCGAAACCCCAGAGGCCCCAAGGGGTTTGTTCTCTGAGAGAACAACTTTGGTTTGTCTCGAGTTTCGTCCAGAAGGCTGCAGAAGCCGTTGCCGGGGTGTCAGCATGAAGGAAATGGAACTGATCATGGGCACTCCCCGGAAAGCTGGGAACACAGGCAGAGGATCTTGAAAGACTGGCAAATTGCGATTGTGGGGGGTGGGCCGGGGGGACTGTTCACCGCCTGGAGACTGCGCGCGCAGGCTCAGGCCCCCTGTGAGATTACGATTTTCGAAGCCACCCCCCGGCTGGGCGGGAAGGTGCAGACGCGGAGATTCTCAACCCCGGGGGTCACCTATGAAGCCGGGGCGGCCGAACTCTACGACTACTCCCTCCTGGGAGACGATCCCCTCAAAGAGCTGGTGCTGTCCCTGGGATTGTCGATCACTCCGATGGGTGGTTCGGCTGTTCTCTGGGAAGGGCGAATGCTCTCGAACCTCGATGATATCGAGTCGCATCTGGGGTTGACCGCGCGAGATGTGCTGGAAGAGTTCGATCGCCGGGCGGTGGATGCGTTGGGACCGCGTGAGTTCTTCGAGGCCGACCTGGTGCAGGACCAAACGCTCAGGCAATTGCCCGGCCCTTTCACGCGGTATCTCGACAGGGCGACGCATCCCGCCGCCCGCCGCTATCTGCAAACGCTGATCCACAGCGATCTCGCCGCCGAACCCGGGCAGACCAGCATCCCCTACGGTCTGCACAACTACCTGATGAATCGACCCGAGTACCTACGGCTGTACTCGATTGCGGGAGGAAATGAACGATTGATCGACGCTCTGGTCGCACGCCTGGATGCCAAAGTGCGACTGTCGCATCGGGTGCTGTCAATTGCAGCGAACCCGGAGGAGAATTACACACTCGGGCTGGAGGCCTCTTCTCCCGAGGGAACGGTGACCCAAATGACCGCCGACTTCGACTTCGTTGTTGTCGCCCTGCCCAACCAGGTGTTGCCATCGCTCTCTTTCCGGGGGATGGAGCTGCAACAGGCGATCGAACGCCATCAAAGGCATCACGCCCATCCGGCCCACTATCTCAGAATCACTCTGCGGTTTGATCGCCCCTTTTGGGGCTCGATCTTGCGCGAAGCGTTTTGCATGCTCGACCAGTTTGACGGCTGCTGCCTGTATGACGAGTCGATGCGCAATCCGGGAAGCGACGCCGGGGTGCTGGGTTGGCTGCTCGGAGGCGATGCGGCCCGGGACCTGTCCCAAAAGTCCGATGCCGAGTTGGTGGCCCTGGCATTGGGGACACTGCCCATGGAGATCAGAGAATTGGGAACCGAACAGTTCCGCGAGGGGCGAGTGCACCGCTGGCTCTCGGAGGTCAGCGCCCTTCCGGGTGGGTGGGAGACCTGGTCGCTCGATCGGCGTCATCAACCCGCACCTTGCGAGGCCCCCGGTCTGTTTCTGGTGGGTGACTACCTGTTTGACTCGACACTCAACGGAGTGCTCGACTCGGCGGATTATGTGGCGGGCTGGATCTCGGGCCTGCTGGAATCTGCCAAGCCCCGGCGTGTGAACCGACGGCCGCGTCCCTCCTCCCTACTGGAAACCCGACGGTGACCTCGGTTTTGGCAGATCGCCCCTGGAAGCAGTTCCAAATTCAACAGTTGGTGTTCCAGCCAGCCCAGGCAGGCACCTCCGCATGGGGCACGGTGGCCTGCGAGATCGCGATGACTCCTCCCTGCCGCCTGGTGCAGGCCGATTCCCTGTCTGATTCAGTCCGCGCCATCGCGGCTGAAGCCCCGGTACTGGAAGTGCTGACCGCGGCCAACGACGGGATGACCGAAATTGACGCGTTGGACGCCTTGCGGCATTGGGTTGATCGGGAGCCGGAAAGCGGCAAGCCAGGTCCGCAAACGCTGGCAGTGCATGGCGTTCAGGTGGCCTGGCACCCTGGGGGCCCCAGCGGAGGATCAGTCAGACCGGCGCGGATTGGCGTGGCCGCGCTCGCCGAACGTCTGCCGCGGGTGGTCCCTGCGATCCTCGAGTTCGCCTGTCTCGAAGGAGCCTTGCAGACACTGGAACAGACGTTGGCCCTCGCGTGGCCCCAACTGGAGGAAGATGGCCCTCTCGCATTCGATTTTGATCATCGCTCAGAGCGTCGCAGGAGCGTCCTGGCTCGGCGGTTCCAGCAGGTCTTGTCGCTCCGGGCCAATTGGGCTCAATTGCAGCCTCCGCTGCATCGGCCGTTGGTTTATCCCCCCACGCTGGCCAGCCAGGTGGGGGAGCGGCTGCGTGAGCGGGCCCGACTGGCCGAGCGTTGGGAATCGGTGGGAGGCCAGATCGAAGTCTTTCAGAACGTCTATGAGCTCTGCGCCCAACGGGCGCAGGACTGGCGACTCGCCTGGAAAGGGCACACGCTGGAGGTTGTGATCATCCTGTTGCTCTTGCTGCAGACAGTGCTGTTGATGTTCGAGCTGTTCGCTGGCAGTGAGACCTGATGCGATGCGCCGTCCCTCAATCGACCTGCTGCGAACCATTGCCATCGTGTTGATGGTGCTGGTGCACTTCGTGGAGAACCTGGCCGGTCAGCAGTCCCGACCGTGGATGCCAACGGGGCTGGCCGCGCCGATGTTCGCGTTTTTGGCCGGCTTCAATCACTGGCTCTGGCGCCGTGGATTGGAGGACCGACAGCTCCCGCTTTCGGAGATCGCCCGTCGGTCTGTCCGCCGGGGCCTGTCGCTGATCGCGATCGGATTTGCATTCAATGTCCTGGTCTGGATGCCTGAGGATACCTTCAACTGGGATGTTCTGACCTTTCTGGGCTCGAGTCTGCTGATCCTGGAATTGTTGCACGACCAGCCACGCGAAGTGTGGCTGGTCACGGCGGGAGGTGCTTTTGCAATCGCACCTGTTTTGAGACAGCTGGTCCGATATGAGACCTACTGGACGCAGGGTTGGTTTGACCCCGAATGGACTCTGTCCGACACGCTCATCGGATACCTCGCCACCGGCTACTTCCCGCTGTTTCCCTGGATTGTCTTCCCCTTGATCGGTGCCAGCACCGCGGATTGGCTGGGGATGGGTTCGCAGGACGAGCCGATCCGCTGGAAGCGGCTGGGCTGGGGAGGATTGGCACTGGCGATCCTCGGGCTGTCGCTCCCTTGGTGCAACCCCCGGGCTCTCGACACCGTGGCTGCGCGACAACTGATGGCCTGGACGATGTTTCCCGCCACGCCCGCGTATGTCACCGGGATGCTGGGGATCACTCTCGTGATGTTCACTGTGTTTCATTGGGCATTCGACCCCCCGGCCCGTTGGCCAGTCCCCACCTGGTTTTCCACGATTTTTCAAACATTCAGCCAGCATTCCCTGTCTCTGTACCTGCTGCACCACGTCGCGCACCTTTGGCCGTTGTGGCTCTACTCGGCATTCCGG
>JBKCTR010000088.1:0-3765 GCA_046318755.1 Planctomycetaceae bacterium | reverse complement strand
TGGGGAGAGGATGAATGGGAGAACTTCCGCAGTGAACTCAAACGGGTCTTTCCCGACCGCGATCCCATCGAGTTGCCTCTGGACCACGAGATCTTTCATTGTGTGTACGATCTGCAGCAGAAGCCGCAGATTCCCAGCATCCACGCGTGGATGAACGGACAGACCACCGAGCGTTGGGATGCTCCCGAAGCGCATTACAAAGCACTGTTCGACGATCGGGGGCGCATGATGGTCATCATCTGCCACAACACCGATTTGGGAGATGGCTGGGAGCGAGAGGGAGTGGATCAGCGCTACTTCCGCGAATTCTCCGAGAAATGGTCTTACCCGATGGGGATCAATATCCTGACCTATGCCATGACGCATTGATGGATTTGTTCCCCTGCCTGTTCCCCTCGCCACACCACCCCACCGCCTGCACCAGGAGCCAGCGTGTCTGAATCGATCGATCCCATCCAGAGGGAACAGCAGACTGTCGAACAGATTCGGGGCAGCCGTCGGCGGATTGATGCCGAGCTCTCGAAGGTCATCGTGGGACAGACCGATGTGGTTGAGCAACTGCTGATCACACTGTTCGCGGGGGGGCATTGTCTGGTGACCGGTGCTCCCGGGTTGGCCAAGACACTGCTGGTGAGGTCGATTGCCGAGATCTTTGACCTCAAGTTCCAGCGTATCCAGTTCACCCCCGATCTGATGCCCGCCGACATCACCGGGACCGAGATTCTGGACCAGTCGGACGATGGGCATCGGCGGCTGCAGTTTGTGCGCGGCCCGATCTTCGGCAATGTCATTCTCGCCGATGAAATCAATCGCACCCCCCCCAAGACCCAGTCGGCCCTGCTCGAGGCGATGCAGGAACACCAGGTGACGGTTGCCGGAACCCGGCATCGGCTCGAGGAGCCGTTCTTTGTGCTGGCCACCCAGAACCCCATCGAGATGGAGGGGACCTACCCCCTCCCCGAGGCGCAGCTCGACCGGTTCATGTTCAACGTATTGATTGACTATCTTCCCGAAGAGGACGAAGTCGAAGTCGTACTGCGGACCACCTCGCGGCGGCCCGAGCCAATCGAGCGACTGTTCAACGGCGACGACGTCCGCCGCTTTCACGACGTCGTGCAGAAGGTTCCCATCGCCCGGGAGGTGGTGCAGTACGCCGTGCGGCTTGCCGCCGCCAGCCGCCCTGGCCGCGACGGCACACCGTCATTTGTGAACGATTGGGTCGCCTGGGGTGCCGGCACCCGGGCGGCGCAGCACCTGGTTCTGGGGGCGAAGGCGCGGGCCCTGTTACACGGTCGCAGCCTCGCCACCGTCGACGATATCCGGGCCCTGGCCCCCCCCACCCTCCGGCACCGCATTTTGCTGGGATATCGCGCCGAAGCCGAGGGAATCTCGGTTGAACAGGTCATCCGCCAGTTGCTCGCGTCCATTCCCGCTCCCCAGGGAGGACCGGCGTGAGTGGTCTGGGCTCCCCCTCTCTTCAAAGCACACAATCGGGCGAGAAATCGACCGCCGCAGGTCGGCAGGAATCGGGTCCGGCCGGTCCTGGTGCGGGCCGCTCCCGGTCGATCGATCCCACCACCCTCATGCGCATCCGCAACCTGCAGTTGCGGGCTCGCACGGTGGTGCAGGGATTTCTCAGCGGTCTGCACAAAAGCCCTTACCACGGCTTTTCGGTCGAGTTCACCGAGTACCGGCAATATACCCCCGGCGACGACCTGCGCTACCTCGACTGGAAGTTGCTGGCCCGTTCCGACCGCATGCATTTGAAGCGGTTTGAAGATGAGACCAATCTGCGGTGCTGGCTGCTGGTCGACCAGAGTCAATCGATGACCTTCCGCACTTTGGGCTACTCCAAAGCCGAATATGCCCGCACCGCCGCCGCGACGTTGGCGTACTTCCTTACCCTGCAGCGCGATGCCGTGGGGCTGATCACCTTCGACCAACAGGTGCGCGAGTTTCGGCCCGCGCGGTTTCGCTCGGGCCCTCTGCAGCGGCTGCGGATGGCCTTGGAACGATCGCCCGGGGGAGAGTCGACCGATTTGACCGCTCCCCTGGAACAGGTCTCGCGTCTCGCGCGGCGACGCGGGCTGGTGGTGCTGCTCTCGGACCTGCTGGCCCCGATCGCCGGTCTGAAGAACCGGCTGGCCTGGTTGCGGGCAATGGGACATGAAGTCTTGATCCTGCGCGTGCTCGACCCCGCCGAGATCGACTTCTCGTTCGAGAAAGAATCGCTCTTCTTCGATCTCGAATCGGGGCGGGAGCTGTGGATCGACCCGGTCGCGGCCCGCCGTGGCTATCGCCAGCGTTTTGAACAACACCAGGGGGAACTGATCACGCTCGGTCGCGATCTGGGAATTGACCTCTACACTCTGCCGACCAACACCCCGCTCGATCGGGCGTTGTTCAATCTGCTCGACGCTCGGCTGCGGCGCACCCGTGCGGTGGCCCGCCGGCAGTCCACAGGGTCGGCCGCGACGGGGGGAGGCACCCGATGAGTCTGCTTGTCCCTTTCTTCCTGGCAGGGCTGGCCGCGTTGTCGCTCCCCCTGCTGCTGCACCTGGTCCGGCGGACGCCCCGGGGCAGGCAAAGCTTCAGTTCACTCATGTTTCTGGAGCCCACGCCGCCGCAACTGACGCGGCGCAGCCGGCTCGACCAGGTACTGTTGCTGCTCTTGCGGCTGGGGGCCCTGGGTTTGGCCACACTGGCGTTCGCCCGACCATTTCTTCGGGAAACGGCCTCGCTGTCGGTCAGCGACCTGCCTGGGCGGCGGGTGGCCCTGCTGATCGATCGCAGCGCCAGCCTGCAGCGGGCGGGGGCCTGGCCCCGTTTGCTCGAACTGGCGAACACCGAACTCGATTCCCTCAGTCCTCAAGACGAGGTCGCGTTGTCTGTCTTCGATGACCGGCTGGAGACCGTGCTGGGCTTCGACGCTGCTCCCGGCGAGGGGAGCCGGGTCGCCCTCGTTCGCAGCCGGTTGAAAGAGCTGCAGCCCGGCTGGAGCGAAACGAATCTGGGCAGTGCCCTCTCGGCCCTCGCGGCGGAATTGGAGGCTTCAGGCGATGCGCAACAGTCGACCCTGGAACCCCAAATCGTGCTGTTGACCGACCTGACTCAGGGAAGCCGTCTCGAAGCGCTCGAGCAATTCGAGTGGCCGGCCCGGGTGCGGGTGCTGGTCCGTCAGGTTTCAGTCGAGCAATCCACCAATGCGGCTCCCCGGGTGTTGCAGGATGCCGAGACCGCCAGCCTCGACAAGATCCGGGTGCGGATCAACAACGCGGGGGATTCGCGGCGGGAGACGTTCTCGTTGGGGTGGTTCGACACCCAAGGACGGGCGATTCGGGAACCGCAGGTGACGGCGTATGTTCCTCCAGGTCAATCACGGGTGATTCAGATGGCAGTCCCCCCGGCCGAGACGCAGGCCGCCGGATTGCAACTGACGGGCGATGACCACGATTTCGACAACCGCTTCTACAACTCTCCGCAACCCCGCCGCGATGTGGCGGTGGGGTTCTTGGGGACCGCCTCTGCCGACGATATCAACGGACCGCGCTACTACGTCGACTTGGCTCTGACCAACGATCCCACCCGCAACGTGCGGGTTACCCCTCTCGACGCGTCGAGTCTGGCCATTCCCGCCGGTGAATTATCGGGGAGATTGATAGTGGTCACCGATGTGATCACCGAGGAGCTCGCGGCCCGGCTGCGGCAGATGGTGGAGGCGGGCGCGATTGTGCTGGTCGCCCCGGCCGAACTCGCAGCGGCCGA
>JBKCTR010000087.1:0-1883 GCA_046318755.1 Planctomycetaceae bacterium | reverse complement strand
GGCAGATTGACCTGGGTGAAGAACTTCACATTCGGCTTCTGGTAGGGAGCCAGCGCCTGCTGCAGGGTCTGCCCCTCCTTGAGTGACAAAAAGTGCGGCGCGCCCGAGTGTGCCTCGGCCAGCCAGATCACCGTGTTGTCTTCCACGAACTGGATCTTGCTGATGTGCTCCGTCACCCGGGCCGTTTCGCCGCCGCCGCCAAAAAATCTCCCAAACCCCCGGTACTGGATCTCCTTCGTCTCCCCGGCCGCCGTGCTCACCTGCAACACCAGCCGGCTCTTCTCGGCATACGTCATGCCAATGTCCTGCAGTTGCTTGATGATCGACTGATAGGCGTCATTGACCTCCTTCTGATCCCCCTGCACCGACCACTGGATCGCGATCGACGCCCCGGGCTTGATCGCCAGGATCTCATCGGGCTTCAGTCCCTTGGCGGCCTGCAGGGCCGATGCATGGGGCAGCTTGGCGGCGAACAACGCCCGCGCCGAGCGGTCAGTCGCCGACATCAGGTACCAAAACGTGTCCCCCACCTGCGCCCCCTGACGCCCCTGCACGCCCGAGTGGTTCGTGTACTCCCACAGCACGATCCGCCGCTCGAGGTCAATCAGATTCTGACCCCCCACCAGCAAATACCCCTCCCCCACCCAGTCCATGTAATTCGCGAACTGCGGCTTGGTGAAGTAAATGTCCCGGTCAAGTTCCCCCTTCTCCAGATCCCACACCATCAGTCGCTGCACCGCCAGGGCCGCCAATTGCTTGCCATCCGGACGGAACGCCAGCGCCAGCACCATCCCCGGATTGCCCCCCGGCAGTTTGCCAATCGAATCCCCCGAAACCGCCTGGTACAGACACACCCCCTCCGATGTCGGCACCGCCAGATGCTTTCGCCCGGGGCTGAGCGCCGGTGCCCCCGAGCCCGACAGATCCGCCGTGTACAGCGCCTTGACCTCGGGAATGTTCCAGGCCGTCATCTTCGAAAAGGGAGACACCGTAATCAGGTGGTCCTCATCGATGAAAAACGCGTGCTTCGGCTCATTTTTGAAATTGTCTCCCGGAGCCACATACCGGAACACCTTCTCCGGCTTCAGTTCCTTCCCCTCCCAGCGATGGATCGAAACCTCGCCATCCCGGTCTTTCTTCTTGGAAGAACGGAGGAAGAAGTTCTCGGCCGCCACCACCCGCTCCCCCGAGGGAGAAATGTCCATCGGCAGGTGCGGCAGCTTGAGCGGCGTGAGGGGGCCCACCTTGCCATCCTGCAGGTCGAACATCTGCAGGCCGGCCACCGCATCGCGCCCCGGCTTGTCGTCCTGCATGAACATCGCCCCCTTCAGCGTCTGCGGATGCAGCGCCAGCCCCACAGGCTTTTCGAAGAAGGCATCCTGATTCTTGTTGGCATGCAGCGGAATCGACTTCTTGACCGCCGTCCCGGCCAACACCAGGGGATCGGGCGTGTAACTCCAGGTCCCCTCCAAGTCGGTCCGCAAGACCTGCGATTCTCCCCAATTGGCCTCCACCACGTCGCTGTTGGCCACCGCTTCGGAATCTTTGCCGCCATCCTCCCCCTCACCCGCGAACGGATTCTCATCGGCCGTCTCAAATGGGTTCTCGTCTCCCGCTGCCGCCAGCTTCAACGCCCGCTGCTTCCCCTCCTCATCCAGCTTCTCGAGCGCCAGCGTCACTGACTTGCCATCCTCTTTCACGAGGGTGACCTTTTCATCCTTCAACTCTTTGAACCGCGCCTTGATCTTGAACTTGCCCGTGCTGTCGGTCCATTCGCTCAGCTCTCCCTTCGGTGCCGACCCTCCCCCCGTCGACTTGCCACTCCCTCCCTTGGCCCCTTTCGGCTTTTCGCGCGCTCCGCCTTGCGCCACACGCACCTGCTT
>JBKCTR010000086.1:0-3394 GCA_046318755.1 Planctomycetaceae bacterium | reverse complement strand
CCGCTGGAGGGGCTGGAGGTGTACGTCGACCTCAACCGGAACGGAGTGCGCGACGCGGATGAGCCGACGACGACCAGCAATGAGCGGGGGGAGTTTGACTTCCCCGGGTTGCCAGCCGGGGAGTATGTGGTGCGGAGTGTGCCGTTGGAGCCTTGGATTGTGCGGGAGGGGGCAACCCCGTGGCGGGGGACGCCGGTGGCTCCCCTGCGGGCGGGGGAAGTGACCCCGGGGATGACCTCACCGGCGGTGCTGGTGGTGGAGCCGGATGGGACGCGACGGCTGCCCACGCTGGCGGCGTTCACGGGGGCCTTCCTGCAGGGGGACGTGTTTGTCGACCGGAACAACAATTCGCAGCGGGACCCGGGTGAGCCGGGAATTGCGGGGGCGACGCTGACAATCACCGGCCCGCACGATGATACGGCCACGTTCACAACGGGTGCCGATGGGAAGATCCGGGTGTGGCGCATTCCGGGACCACAGCAGGCGGTGGTGGATTTGCCGGACGGTTACAAATGGGTGAAACGAGCCCACAAGTCGCAGCAGGCGATCATGTACTCGCAGCCCCCACCGGCGTTGCGGTTTCCGTGCCGGGAGGTGGAGTGAGGTGGCCTGCGCCGGTTCCCAGCAGGACGACGGGATCCAGCGTCCGTCGGCGTAGAATAGGTTTTCAACCTGTTCACCTCACAAGTACGAGACCGCGTTCCGGACAGAATGGCGTGATGCAGCGTCTTTGCAAAAGCTGACCGGCGGCTTCGATCAGCGCTCGCTCTGCCGGGCACATCAACTCCCCGCAGGCTGGAAGCCTACGCCACGACGTGGCGACAAGCCTGAAGGCTTGTCGGGCACTCAAGAGTGAGACCGCGTTACCGACAGGACGACGCGTTCCAGCGTTTGTGCCAAAGCCGACTGGCGGCGTCGATCCGCGCTCGCTCTGACAGGCAGATCAACTCGCCGCAGGCTTGAAGCCTACGCCACGACGTGGCGACGAGCCTGAAGGCTTGTCGAGCGCTCAATTGTGAGACCGCGTTTTCGACATGACGGCGTGATCCAGCGTTTTTGCCAAAGCCGACTGGCGGTTTCGATCGGCGCTCGCTCTGCCGGGCAGATCAACTCCCCGCAGGCTGGAAGCCTACGCCACGACGAGCCTGAAGGCTTGTCGGGTTGACCGTTCCGGGAATCTCAGACGCTCCACTCGTGTCCGCAGTGGTGACAGCCAAACCCGAGGAGGGTGGATGAGCCGGGGACGGGCATCGAGAGGCAGACGGCTTGCAGGTCGGCGGCTTCCCGGGGAACGGTGCCCCCCCGGCCACAGTCCGGACAGCAGCGATGGGTGTGCAGCAGCCGGGCCCGGTCCAGCGGCGTTTGCGTGGCGACCAAATCCATCGCACGGCGTGCCCCGTTGGAAGAGGCCGTGCCGGTTCGCCCCCAGTTTGCCGGGCGTCGCAACGTGGGGAAGGGGATCACAGCCACGTCCTCATCGGCCGCCAGCGGGGCGAGGGTGGGGCCGGAGAGATCCTCACCGGGAAACAATTGGAGTTCCACGGGGGAAAACAGCCGAAGGGCGCTCATCCTTGAGTCTCCTGCAGTGGGTCGTCGTGACCCGGGTATTCACTGGCACGGTTGGGCAGGCTCACGCCAGGCGCGGGGCAGTCTCACCCAAACAGACCAGAAAATAGTCGCCCCATCACCAGCTTGCAAGATTTACCGGGGTGCTTGGGATGGGGTGGCGACGAACGAGTGGAAGAACGGGAAGTCTGAGAAAAATAGGCAGTTTGGCTGTGGGCGGGGGCCCTCGAGGGATGCACGAGTTCCGAGGCGAATTTCCCCGGGAATGGGGGACGGAGTGCTTGGGATGTGGCAGGGCTTGTGGGCCAGTGGTGGGAAAGAGCGAATGGCCCAGTCCCGAGAGCGTCTGAGTCGCGCGAGACGCCCGAACAACGACAACGGGCCGGCCGCGCCGTGGCAGCCGGCCCGTGGCCGAGAGTTCGTCCGGGAGACCGTGATGACCGACGGAGGAAACTCAGGCCCGGAGCTGTTGGGCTTCGGACGTGATCACCAGCAAATCGTCAACGATCTTTTCGGCGCGGGAGGGAGCGAGTCCCTGCTGGGGCCGGATTTGGCCGGCGGCCAGGGCGTCCGGCACCGCGATGGTTCCCTCACGCAACTGCAGGAGCGTCTCGACCGAGGTCTCAATGAGGGGCGAGCCTCGTTCGGGAAGACCCGGGGTTGCGGTGACCAGCCGTCCCCCCGAGAAGCCCAGTGTCCAATCGCCGCCGCCATGCCCGAGAACACGCAGGGCAATCTTGGGCTCGGGCGAGGGTTGGGCCGCATGGTGGGCCTCGCACAACGGCTCGAGCCACGCCGGGGTGTCGAAGACCGGGGGAACGGGACGGTCGCGCGGCGAGGTGAAATTGATCGACACCGCGTGGCGGGCCATCATCAACAGCACCTTGCGGTTCATGTGCGGGCAGGGGAGATGCGGGGCCGCCCGATCGGTGTTGGTGGTGTCGAAGATCGGGTCATCTTTCCAGTACGAGGCGTAGACCTGAATCAACTGGGCGAAGAGCGCCTCGTTTTCGGTCAGCCCCACCAACGAGCGTCCTCCCCCTTCGAAGCGGACCCGGTACAGTCCGATGGTTTCCTCGATCACATCGGCCAGCAGCCGGGAGGTGACCGGGTGCCGGGGGGTGAGGTGATAGGTCTGTCCGTGGTGTTCGGGATGGGTGAAGACATGCGTCATCACCGCCGAGACCCAGTCGACAGGCACGAGGTTCTTGGTCTCGTGACCCGAGAGAGGGAAGCGGGACGACTCGTTGATGTTGCCCGTGGGGGTTCGCTCGGCGGCGATGGAGATGGCGGCGACCGCCTGCAGAGGAGCGTAAAAGCCGTGGTAGGTGGTGGTGTGACCGGTGACCGAGTCTCCCACGATGATGGCGGGGCGGTAAACGGTGAGCTGGTCGAGAAACGGAGCGTTGCGGACGGCGAGTTCCGACTGCAGTTTGCTCTTTTCGTAATCATTCGACAGGGTCTGGCCCACATCGACGTCCGACTCGAGGATCAGGCCCTGGCGCAGACCGCAGACATACGCGGTGGAGACATGGTGGAACTGGCGGATGCCGGCGTGGCGGCAGAGTTCCAGCACATTGCGGGTCCCTTCGATGTTGGAACGCCAGGGTTCCCCGGTGGGGCTGGTGCTTTCGAAGGTGAGGCTGGCGGCATTGTGGAGGAAGCGGCCGCAGTTTTCGGCCACCCACCGGATCCCCCGGGAGTCGAGACCGAGGTCGGGTTCGGTGATTTCCCCCTCGAGGACCACGGGCCGGGGCAACGGCCGACCCAAGTCTTTCTCCCAGTAACACATGACGTTCTCGACCCGCTGCAGGGCCGACGTCTTGCG
>JBKCTR010000085.1:0-4140 GCA_046318755.1 Planctomycetaceae bacterium | reverse complement strand
TACAGCTCGAGAATCGTGTCGCCTCCCGCGACGCCGGCAGTCAGGATGGTCACGTTCGACTGCACGGGGACTGAGAAGGTGACCCAGTCGGAATCATTGCCCGCGTGGAACGAGTGCTCCTGCACGACCCCATTCGTTGTGATGGGCTTCGCCTGAGCGGCCGTGTTGTCCTGCTCGAACACATCGGTAGCGTTCACGCTGATGGTGTAGCGTGAGAGCGCGGCGTCCTGACCGGACTCACTCACCCTGACATAGTACGTTCCCGCCGGCAGCGCGGTCGTGCCCTCCCGGTCGATCCGCGAATAGAGACTTCCCGCCACGTAGTTATCGTTGGTTTGCAGCAGAGCGGTCGTGCTGTCGGGCCCATACAATTGCACAACGGTGTCTCCACCGGCGTCCCCCGCGGTCAGAATGGTCACATTGGAGCGAACCCCGAGAGTGAAGGCCACCCAGTCGACATCAGCCCCGGCGTGGAATGAGTGCTCCTGGAGCGTGCCGTTCGTGGCGATGGGCGTGGCCTGTATGGCCAGGTTGTCGTCTTCGAATGTGTCCGTGGCCCGAACGCTGATGGTGTAACGCGACAGCACGTTGTCCTGATTCTTTTCACACACCTTCACGAAGTAGGTGCCGGCGGGCAGAGCGGTGGCCCTGGCCCGGGTGATTTTCGAGTACCCGTTGATCCCGTTGTTGTCGTTGGTATCGATCGCGTTGTTGAGGTCATTGGCTGCGTACAGCGACAGCACGGTGTCTCCGCCGGCGTTCCCGCCGGTTTCAATCAGGACATTCGAGGCGTAGGGAAGGGTGAAGGTGACCCAGTCGGTATCGCTGCCGGCGTGGAACGAATGCTCCTGGACGACACCATCGATCGTGATGGGCTTCGCTTGGGCGGGCGTATTGTCATCTTCGAACGCATCGGTGGCGTTCACGCTGAGGGTGTACCGCGCCAAGGGATTGTCTTGGTAGTATTCGGTCACCTTGACATAATAGAGACCCGCTGGCAGCGCGGTCGTCCCCCGTCGGTCGATTCGCGAGTAGTAGTGCGAGGGAGCGGCGTAGTCGTCATTTCGTGCGAGTGCTGTCGTGGTGTTGCTCGCCGAGTACAGGTCGATCACGGTGTCACCTCCTCTCACACCGTCGGTCAGAATGGTCACGTTCGACCTGACCGCCAGTGTAAACTGGACCCAATCGGCATCCGTGCCGACGTGGAACGAGTGCTCCTGGGGGGTGCCGTCGGTGGAAATCGACTTGGCCGCGGCGGCAGCATCATCGGCCTCAAAGGTGTCGGTGGCCAGGACACTGATCGTGTACCTGGCGAGGGGATTGTTCTGCCCGTTCTCGATCACCCGCACAAAGTAGGTCCCGGCGGCCAACGCTGAGGACCCGAGACGGGAGATTTGCGAGTAGCCCCCTGTGGTGTAGTTGTCGTTGCGCTGAATCAGAGTGTTCGGGCCATCTGGCCCGTAGAGTTCGATGATCGTATCGCCCGCCGCGTCGCCCGCCGTGGTGATCGTGACGTTCGACGCATAGTCGAGAGTGAACTTCACCCAGTCGACGTCACTGCCGTTGTGGAACGAGTGAGTCTGGGCGGTGCCGTTGGTCGGCACCACATTCGCCCGGGAGGAGTCATTGTCATCTTCCCACACATCGACCGCGTTCACCTTCAGGGTGTAGCGGTCGATCGCGCTATTCTGCCCGTTCTCGATGACCCGGATGAAATAGGTTCCGGCCGGGAGGGGATTGGCCCGGCTGCGCTCAATCCGGGAGTAGCCGTTGACACCGTTGTTGTCGTTGGACTCGATCAGAGTACCGGCGCTGTTCGGCCCGTACAGGTCGAGCACGGTGTCTCCGCCCGCGTCGCCATCGGTCTCAATTGTCACAATCGACGTCTGATTGAGTGTAAACGTCGCCCAGTCGGCATCTCCCGGGACGTTCAGCGAGCGTTCCTGCGGAACACCATTGGTCGTAATTGGACGCGCACGGGTCGAGTCATTGTCATCCTCGAAGACATCTGTCGTCAGCCGCAGCGTGTATCGATCGATGGTGCTGTTTTGGCCGTTTTCCATCACCTTGGCGAAATAGGTCCCCGCGGCCAAATGTCGGGTCAGTCGCGAGTACAGACCTGTCCCTCCGCCATCGGCGCTGGCAATCAGCGTGGTGCCATTGCTGCCGTAGAGCTCGAGCATCGTGTCGCCACCCGCGTCTCCATCCGTGCGCAAGACCACCGTGCTGGTGACGGGAAGTGTGAACCTGACCCAGTCCACATCGCTCCCTGCATGCAGCGAGTGCGTCTGCAACGAACCGTCGGTCGGGAGTACCTTGGCTAGGATCCAGATGTTGTCAATCTCAGAAACATCCGTCGCCTGCACGTTGATGGTGTAGCTGGGGAGTCGGGCTCCGTCTGCGGCGCGTACCCGCACGTAATATGTGCCAGCCGCCAACTGCGACGTACCCGTCCGCACGATCTGGGAATACTGGGTGGTGGTGCCAAAATTGTCGTGGGACTGGATCAGAGTGGTGGTGCTGTTGGGCCCGTAGAGATCGAGTGCCGTGTCTCCACCGGTATCACCGGCGGTCGTGATGGTCACAAATGAGGGTTGTGAGAGTGTGAACTTGACCCAGTCCACATCGGTTCCCTCATGCAGTGAGTGTGTCTGTGGAATTCCAAACACCGAGATATTCTTGGCATCGGCCGCCGTGTCGTCCTGCTCGTAGACGTCGGTGGCGCGCACGCTGATGCCATATCGCGCCACGGTGGCATCCTGGCCATTCTCCCGGACCCGCACGTAATAGGTGCCGGCCGCCAGGGGGTTGTCCGTCGTCCGGTCAATCCGCGAGTAGGCATCCACCCCATCGTCATTGTCGCTCTCGATCAGCGTGCGTCCGTCCGATGCAAAGAGGTCGAGCGTGGTGTCACCCCCGGCAACCCCGTTCGTTTCAATCGTCACCAGCGACGACTGGTTCAGCGTGAACTTGACCCAGTCTGTATCGGTCCGCGAGTGCAGGGAGTGGATCTGTGCAGCCCCGTTGGTGTCGATCGCAGTGGCCTGTGCGGCCACCTTGTCCGTCTCGTAGATATCGGTGGCCAGCACGCTGACACTGTACTGGTCCAGGGTGTTGTCCGGATCAGCGTTGCTGACACGCACGTGGTAGGTCCCGGCCGGCAGAGCGCTTGGTCCCCGACGCAGGATCTGTGAATACATGTCAAATCCGCCGTCATCATTCGCATCGATCAGTCTGCCGGGATTGTTGGGGCCGTAGAGATGCAACAACGTATCTCCCCCCAGATCCCCGCTGGTCTGGATCTGCACCTGAGAAGGCATGTCCAGCGTGAATGTCATCCAATCGACATCGTCCGTCTGATGAAACGAATGGACCTGTGGCACGCCGTACGTGGAAATCACCGCGGCGGTCGCAGGCGTGTTGTCCCCCTCGAACTGATCGGCCACGGCTCCTGCCGACAGCAGCGCCCGGGCCTCCAATTGCACCATTTGGGGTGCCCAGCCCGGTCGTCGACTCCGGCGTGTCTGACCACGCGTCCGGAAACCCGCATCCCGCATCCAACCTTGCACCCACTTCAGGAAACTGCGGCGAATCATGGCTCTGAACCCCTTCTGATGTCGACGGTGACTGCCGTCTGATTTGCAATCGCGATCGCGGAAAGAGGTTTCCCGCTGCGACATCGCGATTTCCAAAGTTTCGTCCTCCCAAGAGAGCGCACCATTCGCGCCGCTGTGACAGACCTGTTCCCGATTTCTTTCCTCCTCCACTCAAATAGTGGACGGCCGTTCTTGCCTTGTGGAAACTGTGTCGCGGACTGCGCCGTGGCGATTCGGGATCGATCGCACAGGATCTGTTAGACTCCGGCAGCCCCCTTTCAAATTGCTGCGAGCCCCACCCCATGAAGATCCGCCTCGACTACGGCAAGACCGGTCTCGATATCGAACTCCCCGATGACCGGGTAGTCGGGCCGCTGTCGCTGCGGCCGGTGACTCCGCTCGACCAGCCGGCCCAGGTTCTCGAACGCCTGCTGGTCCACCCGATCGGCTCTCCGCCCCTGGCCGAGTTGGCCCGGGGCAAGACGTCGGCCTGCATCCTCATCTGCGACATCACCCGCCCCGTCCCCAACACGCTGCTGCTGAC
>JBKCTR010000084.1:0-2623 GCA_046318755.1 Planctomycetaceae bacterium | reverse complement strand
GTCGATCAAACAGCATTCCGCCGCCCCTTGGCGGTGAGCTGGAGGAACTTACTCTTCCGCGTCGTCTTCGTTGGCGTTGGCCAAGTCGACCAGTTCGCCCGTCTGGGGATTGCGGAACTTGAGGTTGTAGCGACGCTGCAGTTGGCGTTCCTGTTCGATCAACACCCGGCGGACGCCCTGATTGGCGATTTCCTGGTACTGCGAGGGGATCGTGAAGTTGGCGATCTGAGTGTCGAACAGCGGGGCGGATTGGAACTTCTCTCGCTCGGCCGCCTGGCGCTTGGCCACCCGAACCACATACTGGATCGACGCGTCGTCATTGGTGGCGACACCAGTCTCTCCCTCACCCAGAGCGAAGACCGTCTGCATGAAGTTTTCGCCGGCCCCTTCGATGACCACCGGGTTGCCGAACTCCAGCGGCTGACGCCCCATCAGTGCCTGCACACTCGACTGCCGGTACCACGAGAAATCGGGGGATTCACTCACGGTCACCGCGTCGGAACCTGTGGCCCCGGTGACAGTGGCTTCGGCCAATCCCTGTTCGAGCGACTCGGCCTTCGCGGCCTGCTTGGCCAGAGCCTCGGCCCGTTCGCGGGCCTTGGGGATCGCCTGCAGCCGCTTCCAGGCCTTCACCACCTGCTCGCGCACTCCGTCTTCCTCGAGGGTGGGAACATGGTCCGCGACTTCGCGGACCTTCCAGAGCAGATAGCGATCGCCGGCCAGGTTTTCGCCATCGGCCTGGGCTTCCACCACGAGGGACGAGTAAAGCCCCTGCCCGCGAAACGCGAGGGTGACAATGTTGGCGGGCAGTCCCCGCAGGTCATCCCCGGCCAACGCCTCCTGGGTCTTCCCCAACACCGGGTGCTCACTGAGATCCATGGGGGAGAGCAGGTCGGTCTCGCCGAACTCGGCTTTGTACTGCGTGCCGAGGGCCTTCAACGCTTCGGTCGCATCGGGCACCGTCTGCAACTGCAGGTCTTCTTCCAGCTTCTGACGCTCCGCCGGGGTCGCACGGCTGAGTTTCTCGGGATCGATGAATCGGCTGAGCTTCTGCCCTTCCGAGAACATCGCGTTGGCAATCGCCTTCGAACGGGCCTGCATGGCCTTGGCCGTCCGGTCGCGCAGGATGCGCTCGCGGATCAACTGCTTCAAATCATCGTCGAGAGGCTTGAACCGCAGGGGAGAGGCTTTCGGACCGGCGGGAGGGGTCAACCCCGCTCCGGGGGCCGCATCCTCGTCGGTCATGACTTCTTCCGAAACTGCGGCAGCGGGCGCTTCCTCGGCGGGAGCTGCGGGCACTTCCGTGCCAGGTGCGTCCGTTGCGGGGGGCTCGGTCGAGGGTGTTTCCTCAGCAGTCTTCTCTTGAGCGGCGACAGCCTCGCTGGGAGCCGCGGGCTGTTCGCTGGTTTGCTGCGGACCGCAGGGAGCTTCCGACTGGGCCTCGGGCTTGTTTTCGGGGGCCGCTTCGACCGGGGTTTCCGCGGGAGAGGCGGGCGTGGGTTGATCACCCGCGTCCGGAGCGGCAGGTTCGGCGGGACGGTCCCCCTCCGGGGCCGCCTCGGGCTTCGCAGGGGTGTCGTCCGGCTCGACTTCAGAGTCGCGCTCTTCCTTCTCGGGAGTCAACTGGGGCCTGTCGGTCTCGGAATCCGAGGGGGCCTGGGGCACCACCGGAGGCTCCTGCAGTGCCGAGTCGAGAATCTTCTTGTCGTCGTAGTACTTCTGGATTTCTTCGTCAGTCACCACCTGCTCGGCCGCGACCTGCTTCTCAACATCCTCATACTTCAGTGCGAGGTATTGCAACTGGACCTTGCGGGGCTGGCGGAACCCGGGTGTGTACTTCCCCCCCAGCGAGATGCCGGGATTGTCGCGCGGATCAAACTCGGACTTGTGCTTGGCGAACAGAGCCGCCACCTCCTGTTCGGAAGGTTCCCCCACCTGATCGACAAACGCGGCGACGGGAATGGCCGCTGCCTCAATCTTCTGGCGGGTGTGGACCTTCTGGTAAATCCGCCACAGCTCTTCGGGAGGAGTCGGAACGGCGGGCCGGATCAACTGGGCGGTTTCGATCGCCTGCAGTTCCTCTTTCAAGGCCCGGAAAACCTGAGCCGGGGCTATCCGCAGCTCTTTGCACACTTCGCGGAAGCTGCTGGTTGTCAGCTTGTTGCGGAAGGTCTTGTCAAGAAACCGGCCGACGTCTTCGTCGTCCACCGTGATCCCCATCCGGTCGGCTTCCTTCCGCATCAGCCAGCCCTGAACCACTTCGCTCTGGGTGGGGCGGCCAAACTGCGGGGCCTGGTTGGGGGGCACACCCGCTTCGCGAGCCGCCACTTCCAGGAACCGATTGACCAGACCACGGCGCTGCATGAGCTGCTCGACTTCGGTCCGGGTCAGTTTCCCGGCGTTCGACTCGATCAGCGACTCTTCACCCGTGCTTCCCCCGCCGCGGGCATAGCTGAACAGCTTCATCAGGGGATCACCCACGGTGAAGGCCAGCATGGCGGTCAGGAAGAGGAACACCAGCGCCTGTTTCTGGTGCTTGCGGAAGAACTCGAACGGAGACTCCATCGGGCGGTCGACCTTGACAACGCGCAGAATGATGAACTATGCAAACTCATCGCCCGTC
>JBKCTR010000083.1:0-2488 GCA_046318755.1 Planctomycetaceae bacterium | reverse complement strand
GCCCTGCGCGACCGCTATGGCCGGGGGAAATGGGCCCAGTCGGTGCTGCTGTCGCGGCGGCTGGTCGAGGCGGGGGTGCGCATGGTCTTCGTGAACTGGCCCCGCGAACCGGGAGACCTGAGCGCTCCCAACCCTCTCTGGGACACCCACGCCAACAACAATCCCCGCATGAAAGACGTGCTCTGTCCCCAATTCGACCGGGGCTTCACCGCGCTGATCGAAGACCTCGAGACCCGCGGTCTGCTCGATGACACGCTGGTGGTGGCGGTGGGGGAGATGGGACGCACGGCCCGGTTCAATGGCAGCGGCGGACGCGACCACTGGGGCAACGTCTTCAGCTTCGTGATGGCGGGGGCGGGCATTGGCGGGGGACAGGTGCTGGGAGCCAGCGACCCGACGGGAGCCTACCCCGCCCGCGACCGGGTGACACCCCCCGAACTGACGGCGACCATCCTGCACCTGTTGGGCATCGACCACGAGGCGACCTTTCCCGACCGCACGGGCCGGCCGCTGCTAGCCAGCGAAGGGGAACCGATCTGGAGCCTGCTGGGATGAGTGTTCGTTCTCTGTTCAACGTACGCGCCCCGCAGTTGGCCGATCCGAAAGCTCCCGCACACGACCCCGGCAGCCGGCGGCGGTTTTTGCAAACCAGTTCGCTGGCGAGTCTCGCGGCGGGGCTGTCGCAGGTGCTGCGGGCCCGCTCGGCGTCGGCGGCCTCCCGCTTCGACCGCTCCGACACCGCGGTCATCCTCGTCTGGCTGACGGGGGGGCTGTCGCACATGGACACTTACGATCTCAAGCCCGAGTCTCCCCTCGAATACCGGGGCGATTTCGCGCCGATCGCCACGCAGGTCCCCGGCATCGCTGTGGGAGAGCTGTTGCCCCGCCATGCGGCGATTGCCGACAAATTCTCGCTGATCCGCTCGGTCTCGCATGGCTATGGCGATCATGACGGAGCCCACAAGCGGGTGCTGACCGGCCGCATTCCCAAATCGGCGGTGGGGTTTGTGAACGACGCCCCGTCGGTCGGCTGCATCGTCAACAAGCTGCGCGAAGGAATTCACCCCGACATGCTGGCCTTCACCTCCGGGCAGCGGGCCGACACGAATGCCGACAGTTACTCGCAGGGGGCGGGCTACCTCGGCAAATCGTACGAGCCGTTTCTGGTGGGAGGAGACCCCAGTGATGAGAAGTGGTCGGTCCCGAACCTGTCCGTCGTTCCCGAATTGACCCCCCGGATGACCGACCGCCGGGGGCTGCTGACGCAGTTTGACCGGATCCGCCGGGAGATCGACCGCAACGGCACCCTGGCGTCGACCGATCATTTCCATCAGAAGGCGTTCGGACTGCTGACGAGCGACAAGGCCCGGCAGGCGTTTGACATTTCGCAGGAAGCCCCGGCTCTGCGCGACCGGTATGGCCGCAATCCGTATGGTCAGCAGGCGCTGCTGGCCCGCCGGCTGATCGAGGCGGGGACCAGTTTCGCCAACGTGGTGATGGAGCATCCCGGCGGCGCCAGTCCCCCCGACACGGTCTACAACTGGGACTGCCACGCGGTGAACTGCCACGTCTTCAACGACGCCCGCTGGCGGTTTCCCCCCTTCGACCAGGCGGTCTCGGCCCTCATCGAAGACCTGTACGCCCGCGGGCTCGACCAGCGGGTGTTGCTGGTGGTGACCGGTGAATTCGGCCACACCCCGCGCATCAGTTACCAAAAGGGGACAGGGACGGGTGTGATGCAGCCGGGGCGCGACCACTGGCCGCAGGCGATGTCGATTCTGGTCTCGGGGGGCGGTCTGCGGATGGGGCAGGTGATTGGCTCGACCAACCGGCTGGGGGAAGTGCCTTACGACCGGCCGCTGTCACCCAACGATCTCTGGGCGACGGTCTACCGGCACCTGGGGATCGACACGCAGCAGACCTTCCCCGACCACTCGGGCCGGCCGCTGCCGATTCTGCCCGATGGGGAGCCGATCCGGGAGTTGATTTCGGGGTAAACCGAACTGGGTGTGTGGGATTCGTCTCGCACTGGAAGTTCGTGTCGACCAACGAGGCTCCACACACTCACTTCGGCTGATGTGCGTTTCAGACCGGATTCAGAACCGGCCCCTGATCGATATCGACCGTATCTCGAATCTCTGCAAGCACTTGCTGGACAGTATTACGGGCGACATTGGTGTCGGGAGAGACCCCATGGACAACCACGGCCGAAGGACCTGCACCTTTGTATTGAGTCGCGACGATGGTGACCAAGGTTTTTGTCGACGCCTGCCAGCCCACCACATGCACATTGTTGTTGTTGGCCGGCTCGGTGATGGCGAAACCCCTTCTCTTCAATGCCACTTCCCCGATTTCCAGACACCACTTGTAGGACTTCTGCTTGTACAACGTGTAGACCCACATGTTCATCACGGCACCTTCGGTTTAAGTTTGGTCGAGACGAAAAACTGACTGAGATTCGGCGACGTCTTCAAACGAGTTCTGGTGT
>JBKCTR010000082.1:0-4118 GCA_046318755.1 Planctomycetaceae bacterium | reverse complement strand
AACTCGAACGGAGACTCCATCGGGCGGTCGACCTTGACAACGCGCAGAATGATGAACTATGCAAACTCGTCGCCCGTCGACACTTGGCGCGAGCGAACCGCGATTGTAACGGGGTTGGCGTAACTGGCAAAGTCCAACCTTTGTTCGACAGAACCCCTACAAACTGATGACGGCCCGTGCCCCGATGTTCACCGGGTTTCGCCGCACCGGACCCGGTTTTGTCCCTGGGGAAGTGATTCCCCGCCATTGCCGCGTCCTCTGCCGCCTGGCGAACTCCGTGTCGCCCGATCGGGTGCCCTCCGGCGGTGGCAGAGCTGTGACCGACCGCTGTGAGTCGGGTTGTCGACATGTCGGCTTGATTGACCTCTCAAACTGGAAAACTCCCCGTGGCCAAGCAGAAGTACAAAGGTCTGGTGATCGTGGAATCGCCCGCCAAGGCGAAGAAGATCAACAGCTACCTTGGCCGCGACTACAAGGTTCTGGCCAGCATGGGGCACGTCCGCGACCTGCCCGAGTCGGCCGCTGACATTCCTGAAGAGGTCAAGAAAGAACCCTGGTCCCGACTGGGGGTGAACGTCAGTGCCGATTTCGAGCCGCTGTATGTCATTCCCGCCAAAAAGAAGAAGCTGATTTCCGAACTGAAATCGGCTCTGAAAGAGGCCGACGAGCTCATTCTCGCGACTGACGAAGACCGCGAAGGGGAAAGCATTGGCTGGCATCTGGCCGAGGTGCTCAAGCCGAAGATTCCTGTGAAACGCATGGTCTTTTCGGAGATCACGAAGCAGGCCATTCAAGAGGCGATCCGCAACCCGCGGGACCTCGATCACAACCTGGTCGAGGCGCAGGAAACCCGGCGGGTGTTGGACCGCCTGTATGGGTACACCCTCAGCCCCCTGTTGTGGAAAAAGGTCGCCCGCGGACTGTCTGCCGGCCGGGTGCAATCTGTTGCCGTGCGGCTGATCGTGCTGCGTGAACTGGAACGGCGGGCGTTTCGCTCGGCGACCTGGTGGGACCTCAAGGTGCAGTTGCAGACCCCGCAGGGAGGCTCCTTCGAGGCCGAACTGTCGGCCGTCGGGGGGCGTCGCGTCGCCCTGGGGAAAGACTTCGACGAAAACACGGGCAAGCTCAAGCCGACCGCCGATGTGCTGCTCCTCGATGAACAGACGGTGGGTCAACTGCGTGACCGGCTGACCGCCCTTCCAGAACGCCCCGCTCCCCCGGGGTTCCACGTGGGGAATATCGAAGAGCGCGAACAAGTCCGCCGCCCCTACGCCCCGTTCACCACCAGTACTCTGCAGCAGGAATCGAACCGCAAGCTGGGGCTCTCGGCCCGCGAGACCATGCAGATTGCCCAGCGACTGTATGAAGAGGGGTTGATCACCTATATGCGGACCGACTCGGTCTCTCTCTCGACCGAGGCGGTCTCGGCGGCCCGCCGATGCATCGAAGAGCGGTACGGAAAAGACTATCTCAGTCCCCAGATCCGCAGCTTCGAGACCAAGAGCAAGGGAGCCCAAGAGGCCCACGAGGCGATCCGACCCGCCGGGACCGAAATGAAGACCGGTGAAGAGCACGGCCTGGCCGGCCGCGAATTGCAGCTCTACTCATTGATCTGGAAGCGGACGGTCGCCTGCCAGATGGCCGATGCCCGGCTGCGGTTCCGCACCATCACCATCCAGGCGGACGATGCCGAGTTCAAGGCGACCGGCCGACAGATTGAATTCCCGGGGTTTTTCCGGGCGTACGTGGAGGGGGTGGATGATCCCGCCGCCGCCCTCGACGACCAGGAGCAGAGTCTGCCGGCCATGGCCGTTCGGGATCCCCTCAAATGCCTCAATCTCGACCCGGTCTCGCACGTCACGCAGCCTCCCGCCCGGTACACCGAGGCCACGCTGATCCGGGCGCTCGAGGCGGATGGCATCGGCCGCCCCAGTACCTACGCCTCCATCATCGGCACCATTCAAGACCGGGGCTACGTGGTGAAGGTCTCGAACCAACTGCGTCCCACGTTCACGGCCATGGCGGTCACGCGACTGTTGGAGAAGAACTTTCCCCAACTGGTCGATGAACAGTTCACCGCCAGCATGGAGCAGACGCTCGACGACATCGCCACGGGTGAGGCACATTCGACCCCCTACCTGCGCGAGTTCTACAGCGGGCAGACCGGGCTCGACCAGCAGGTGAAGAACCAGGAAGAAAACATCGACCCGCGCGAGGCCTGCACCATCGATCTCGATGGGCTGTCGTCGCGCATCCGCGTCGGCAAGTTTGGGCCGTACCTGGTGAAGGAGCAGGATGGCACCAGCATGACGGCGTCGCTGCCGAATGACATCGCCCCGGCCGACATCACCAACGAAATGGCCGATGAGCTGCTCAAGCAAAAGCAGCAGGGGCCACGCTCGATTGGCACGCACCCCACCGAAGGGGTGCCGATGTATGCCCTGTTGGGCCCGTTCGGTCCCTACCTGCAGTTGGGGGACGCCGTCGAGGGGGGCCCCAAGCCCAAGCGCGTCTCCCTTCCCAAGGGGGCCGATCCGCAGGCGGTCACCTTTGACCAGGCGGTGGAGCTGCTGCAGTTGCCCCGCACCGTGGGTGTGCATCCCGAGACCGGAAAGCCAGTCACTGCGGGAATCGGCCGGTTCGGCCCTTATGTCTTCCACGAGGGGACGGGGTTCAAGTCGTTGCCCAAGGGTTACGACGTGTTGACGATCGATCTGCCCACATCGGTCGAACTGCTGAAGCAGAAACGAGTCCGCGGCGGGGCGACCCCCATCAAGGAACTGGGAGCCCACCCCGAGGACCAACAGCCGGTGCAGGTGTTCGACGGCAAATACGGGCAATATGTGAAGCATGGCGATGTGAACGCGACGTTGCCGAAAGAGACCGTGCTCGACACGCTGACCTTGGCCGACGTGCTGCCCCTGTTGGCCGAACGGGCCGCCGCGACGGGCAAAGGCAAGGGGAAGGGGCGCGGGAAGAAGACCGCCGCCCCCAAGGCCGCGGCGCGCAAGACTGCTGGCACGGCAGCGGCTCCCAAAAAGTCGGCCAAGAAGGGGACCAAAGCGGCCCCCAGCGCGGCCCGCAAATCGGCCAAGGCGGTCAAAGCGACCAAACGCCCCCCCGCCAGTCGGAAGAACACCGGCGACGACGACTCTGCCCCCATCGACCCCGACACCCTGCCATTCTAAGGCGGCGCCTCCGGCGAGAACCGATCTGGGTGGTCTCTCTCTTGTTGGGAGAGGTGGTCTTCCCAGGAATTGCCCCCTGGCGACACTCCCATCTGTGCCGGATGTGTCGCCGGGTGATGCCGGCCGTTTGACCAGTTTTTCTTTGCACGGGAACAAGACATGCGGACATGGCTCGGTGTGAGCATGGCGTGGCTGTTGGGGGGGCTGATCGTCTGGGGGGCTGTGGCGCCATCCCTGGCGCAGGCTCCCGCGGCTTCGGTCCCCGACGCGGAACTTTTCGAACGACAGACCGACGTCATCTATAGCCGGAAGTTTGGCGCCGCCCTCACGCTGGATGTCTTCACCCCAACGCAAAAGCGGAATGGGCGGGGACTGATTTTTGTGGTCAGCGGGGGGTGGACTTCGTTCCATGAGGCGATCAATCCGGGGCCGATTCGCGAGTTTGTGAACCGGGGTTACACGGTCTTTCCAGTGGTGCATGGCAGCCAGCCCAAGTTCACCATCCCCGAGATTCTTGACGACCTGCACCGGTCGGTGCGCTACGTTCGCCATCATGCCGCGAAGTACGGGATCGATCCCGATCGGATCGGTATTTACGGCGGGTCGGCAGGGGGGCACCTGTCCTTGATGCAGGGGACGGCAGGCCAGCCAGGAAATCCCGAGGCGGTCGACCCGGTCGATCGCCACAGCAGTCGGGTCCAGGCGGTCGCCTGTTTCTATCCTCCGACCGACTTTCTGAATTACGGAAAGCCCGGTGAAAGCGCACTGGGGGAGGGGGTGTTGGTGAACGTCAAGGCTCCGTTCCAGTTTCGCGAACTCGATGCCCAACGGAACACCTGGGTTGCGGTGACCGATGAGCAGAGGATCCGGGAAATTGGCCGTCGGATCTCCCCCGTGTACCACGTCTCTCCCGACGACGCCCCAGCGCTG
>JBKCTR010000081.1:0-3131 GCA_046318755.1 Planctomycetaceae bacterium | reverse complement strand
GGAGCGACGAGTTGTTCGAAGAGCCGGCGATGTTGGTGGCGAATCCCCGACGGAGTGTCAACTGGGCCCTGTCGCAGCCGGGCAGTGCCCGGCTGAGTGGCGACAGCAAATGTCTCTGATCCCGACCGCTGCTCTCCGAGGAACCCACGGGTGTCGAGATGAATTGTTGGCCCCTTGGGCCGACGAATGTCGTGGCTGGGATGCGTGTCCCGGCCCGCTGGGCCGGGCTGGGGGAACGGCTGGCCCTTTGGGCCGGTCCTTTGGTGTGGAAGCTTGGCCATTACCTTTCCCCCGCCCGCACCAGCGCCCCTCCGTTGCGTCAGGAATGAATGTTCGCCGGTCGGGATACGGCCGGTCTTTCCCGCCTGCCCGTGTCGGGCGGTTGACTCCAGCAGTTCGGGACACGGGTTCACACGTCGACGTGGCCCGTGTGCTGAATTCGTCCAGGAAAGTCCGCAACTTGTCCCGCTGGGTCTGACCTGCGGATGGGGGACGAACTGTCCCCGATCGTACCGCATGGGCACGATCAACTGCTGGCGATGCTGGTCAATGCTCGCGGATTCCAAGAAGTGACTTTCTTGGCTGAAGCTGTGGGAATTTATGTATCGGAATAGTCTGAGCGATCCGCAGCGGATACGCCGTACTGTGACGGCATCCAGGGGGGGCCTCCTATTTCATGGAATCACGGATCTCCAGATCTCCAACGTCAGCGTCGGCCCATTCGTTCTGGCTATGCAAAGATGGCCCGATATTGTCAATTGGTGATCAGAGTGATGATGCGAAAACTCATTGTGTGTCGTCTTGCGGGACTTTGAGACACTGCGCTGGCGGTGACGCGGGTGGGTGAAGTCAACAATTATCGCTAAATCAGAATTGATGCCAACGATGTCCCCAACCCAGGATTTCGAGTTTATCATCTACAGATCTCAGCCAGGACATGCATTCAGCTGCATCAACTGCAAGTGAGAAGTCAACTCGGTCCGACAGTGATCTTGGAATCCACGAAATGAGACACCATCCTCCGTAAGATGTTTCAACCTCAATCAAATCGACCCAGCAATCCCAAGGTGGAATGCAATCCTCGTCGAAAAATCCTTGGCTTTCCGGTGTCACGGCTCCATCGAACAGAGATTTTGCAAAGTCAGTGACAAGGAGTGCCATTGGGCGATGAAGCTCTGCCTGCACAAGAGACGCGGCGTCCGGTGAGGGCAAAGTGTTATTGACTCTGGCAGCAATGAATTCATTGAATCGAACGAACATATCGTGTGATGGTTTCGTATGGCAGGAATCGGGGAATGCCAACTTTGCGGCAGGCTTCAATGATGCGCTTCGATACAGAACAGAATAATCGTCTTGGCTGGGAGGCCTTGAGTCTCGGAGATAGCAGTAGTTCAGACATGAAATCAGACGCTCAGTAAAAACAACCAGTCGTTCGCCGGCGATTGCAACAGTCATTGTTCACCTCTCAAGTCTTTGATGACTTCGTCAAGAATGTCCTTGGCTTCTGGGGCATAATCCAGGAATCGCCAACGAGGACGGTTCAATTGGTTCATGACACTCTGGGTTGTCCGTGCCGTCCCCTTCAACTCCCAGTATTTCTTTGCTACGAGACGCGCGTTCTCGGTTAGACCTGCAATCTCGTCGGCAGACAGCGTAGTACCCTTAACGGAATCTAAATGATCCAGCCTTCTGACGGCAGCCTGCATCTGATCCACTGTTGCCTTCGGAGTATTCAATGCAAACCGACTTCCCTTTGATCCGGGCGATTGTGGCGTCGGCCCAGGGGTACCCTTCAGTCCTCGTGCCGATTGTTCCGCCGAAGCCTCGACGCCTTCTGCCAATGCTTTGGTGACGACTCGACTCCCTCTCCACGCCTTCCACATGGAGCTGAATTTCTTCGCAGCCCAACCGAGGATGCGGGCACCAAACCATCCTGCCCCTGCGGCTCCGTAGTGAGTTCCTACCTCGAGCGCCACCTGGTACATCATTTCGTGCAGCCCGTCCTTCAACCCCTCTCGGAGATGATTCATCCGTCCGGGGCCGTAGAGTTCATCAATGTATTCATCGATGAACTCCTCGCTATAGAGACTATTTCTCCCGAGAAGATCAGCAACTGCGTCCTTGTCCACCAACAGATTGGCTATGCCCTTTTGACTCTGCATATAGTCGGCATAGTCCTGATTGGTCATCCCGCCGGCGGCTGGAACGTAGGGGTCGCTCATGGCCATCCCACTCGGATCCACCCACAGTGTCGCCCCATTCCCCACATACCGGTTGAGGTTGACATCACAGGCGGCGAAGCCGATCGGGTCTTCGCTGAGGAACCGGCCGGCGCGGGGGTCGTACCAGCGGGCGCGGTAGAAGTAGAGGCCGGCGGCGGGGTCCCATTCCCGGCCGGTGTAGGCGAACCAGAGTTGGAACTGGCTGTTGGTTTGGCTGACGATCTGGCCGAAGGTGTCGTAGCGGACGTGGTTGACTACCGTGGTGGTGCCGGTGGTGGCGTTGTCTTGGACCAGGTCGCGGATCGTGCCGAGGTTGTCGCCCAGGCTCCAGGTGACGGTTCCAGCCGTACTGGCGGTGCCGGTGGTGATCTTTTCGTCGGCCAGGATCTCATCAGTCGCCGGGCCGTAGAGGTAGCGGTTGGTGAGGGTGTTGGTCGAGCCTGAGAACGCCAGGATCAAGTCTTCGCCGTCGTAGACGAACCGCTGCGTCGTCTCGAAGCCCGCAGTCCCGTCGGCATCGACCTGGCGCGCGATCCGCCGGTCGAACAAGTCGTAGGTGTATTCCACCCGGCCCAAGCGGGTGTTGCCCGCGTCGAACGTGGTGACGCTGGTCAGCCGGTTGCGGTGGTCCCAGGGGGGAACTTCAGACTCCTGTCAGCCGACGGCGCGCAAAAACGCCTCGATGTCGCTGGCGGGATTTTTTTTGCCGATGTGTTCCTGGTCCCCCAGCAGGTTTTGGAGATCGAGGGGGGAGGTGTTGTAGAAGACCTGCCCCGACTTCTTCAGCAGGAACGGCTCGGGATTGACCTTGGCCGCCTCGCGCTTGGCCTTCTCGGCCAGCACGGCCGGCTTGGTGGACTCGAGCACGCAGTCGAGCCGGCGAAGGACGGTCAACGGCAGAATGACCCG
>JBKCTR010000080.1:0-5242 GCA_046318755.1 Planctomycetaceae bacterium | reverse complement strand
AATCCCCGATCTGGGCAGGCCTCCATCGTCTTGAGCGAAGACTGAACACCCATCTCCGAGGGCCAGCATCAGCAGCCAAGGTGCGGCGCAGCACAAAATGCGTGACCGAATCATGACAAATCCTGTGGGATGTGTGGGCTTGAACCGAGGCATCAAACTCGTTTCATCAGCATGGCGATCCGCACCCATCAATTCAACTGGAAAACCACAGCAGACCGTCGGACCGTGAGATGCACACCCACGGGGCGATTGCTCGGATCTTGACGGCAAGAAATCCGGGAGCGAGCTGGGGGTTCGATCATCGTCTGCGGAACAATTCTTCAACCGGACGTCCGACAATCGACTCCGGGAAGAGATTGGACCAGATCAGGCAGCCGAAACCGGGCCCGATTCCGAGCAACAGCACGCCAAAAGGACCCCCGACCAGAATCACAAGCAGGGAATAAATGATCCGTTCGGCCAAGATCAATGGAGAGGTCGATTTGGAATCAGTCCAGATGAGGGCCAGGGCGATTCCCAAAAAAGGGAGCGTCACCAGTCCTCCCATCCCCCAGAAGCCCCTTGCAAACGCCCGACGCTCGCGAACAGCCAGATCTCTTCGCAAAGCTTCAACCAAGGCAGGATCGGAATCTGGATCATGCATCCTGGGGCCCCTGGCAGATCAGGCTTCTGTAAAACCTCGAGTCCGCGTCTCAGACAGCAGTGTATCCGCCATCCACCATGAGATGGGCCCCCGTGACGTAGGACGCGTCATCCGAAACCAGGAACAGGATGGCCGCGGCCACCTCTGCGGGGTCGGCGATCCGTTTCAGCATACAGGATCCTCCCCAGCCAGGATCGGCATCGGCGGCCGCCCGATCCATCCCCTTCTCGCGGGTCAGACGCTCGACGATCTGCGTCCAGATGGTTCCGGGGCAAACTGCGTTGACCCGAATCCCGAAGGGAGCGAGGTCGAGTGCCATGCAGCGGGTCATCGTGGCCACCGCTGCCTTGGTGGCGTTGTAGGTCACGAACTCGGGCTGGGCGATAAAACTCGAGATCGATCCAAGGTTGACCACGGCTCCCCCACCGGCCGCCTTGATGTGGGGAACAACATGCTTGGCGACCAATGCCGCTCCCACCACATTCACATCCAGGATGCGCCGCCATTCCTCGACGGAGGCATCAATTCCACGAAGAACAAACACAGCCGCATTGTTCACCAGCAGGTCAATGCGGCCAAACCGCTGCACTGCCCTGTGCACCATCGATTCGATGCTCTGTTCCTGGGCGACATCCGTTTCGACGAACAACGCCTGGCCCCCCGCGCCCACAATCTCGCGTTCGGTGGCCATGCCCAACTCGCGGTTGATGTCGGCAATCACCAAAGAGGCCCCCTCCCGCGCGAAACGCAGGCAAGTGGCCCGTCCGATGCCATCAGCACCTCCCGTGATGATGGCCACTTTGTTGGGAATTCTCGGCATGTCCGGGCTTTCTGGTTCTGGAGGAGTTGCGGAGGTCCGACCTCGATCGCACCAACTAAGGACGCTTCAGTTCCCGAAGATCCTCTGCCGAGTCGTGAACCTCTTCCTCAATGGATTTCAATTCGTCGGCCAACTTGCGGATTTCCTGCGGAGCGATGTTGTCCTGGGTGGAGAGCTGTTTCAATCGCTCGACAAAACCCCGGAGACGGTTTTGGGTCTTCTCAAGAGATTCCAAGGACTCATCGGGGAGTGGGGGGCGAGGAATTCCCCCCTCCAGCCTGCGGCGGACAGGTGGTCGGAAGTTGCCGCGGGGGGCCTTCAAGCCTGGGAGCTGAGGGAAACCGCCAGGAAACAATTTGCCGCCCAAGTCCGGGAGCGCATTGTCACCGGCATATTCTTCGAATAACCGCGCTGCCTCGGGGTGGCGATCTCGCAATTCCTGCAGATCCTTGGCCTTGTATTCGCTGTTCTCCTTTCCCGGGACGGCTGGATTGGAGTCCGCGATCTTGACCACGATCTGACGCTGGTTGTTGTGTTTGATCTCAATGCGTCGGTTGGGCTCGACAACCGAGATCTGAACCTGCCCATTGACGTTTTGGACCGAGACTTGCCGGGCGATGCCCCCGGGAACCGGGCCTCGCGCATTCAGTCGCACAGCGGGAAGTCGACCGGCTCCCTCGGGAGGCTCGGCACCGCGATTCCGATCCAGGATCGCCGACGCCCGGCGAGCGATGGACTTGTTCGGCGAGTCACACAGGCGTTTGATGGCAATCGCCGCATCGGCCTGGGCTTCAACGTCCTTCCCTTCGTAAAGCAGTTTGAGAACCTGGAGAGAGCGGGTGGCAACTTCCAGATTCTCACTTCCCGCGGCCTTTTCCACCGCGGGGACCACACTGGCCGTTCCCGCTGCCAGCTTGCGAGTGGCCTCTTCGCGAACACTGAACTCCGCATGATCGAGGTCGTGAATCAACTGTTCAATCTGCGACTCGGTCAATTCGGTTGTCCGCTCTGGGCCAACCTGGGCCGGGCCGGACGCTTCCGAAGGGCGAGGTGGTTCGTCTCCCCGGCCTGATTCGGACAACAGGCCGGTGAGAAGGGCCAAGGGCAACAAAAAGTGCCGCCGCAGGAGAGTGAACATGAGTGCCAACCGTGGAAACTGTCGAGGCATGTGCATTGGGATTCTCCTGACCACTTCGTTCGACACTGAGGCGGTTTCTGGCAAAAGGCTACCACATCTTGCGACTGCTTCTCCAGACTGAATGCCCGATTGGTGCCGGTCTCGCGGCGGCAGGAGTGACTGTCTGGGACCCAGACATCCGCACGATTCAGCCCCGCGCTAAAACGGGGTCTCTTCGGGCTGGGGACGAAGTGCGTCCGGGATTCTTTGGACATTCCCCTGGCGATCGATGCAGGCCAGGGTACTCTCAGCCACACACAGCAATTCCTGCTCTCGGAACAACCGATATTCGTGCACAATCTTGGCTGCCGAAACCCGCTGAATCCGTGTCTGCAGTCTCAACACATCGTCATAACGCGCGGGTTTCTTGTACTTGCATTCCAGGCTGACCACGACCATGAACAAACCCGACTCCTCCATGTCGCGATAATTGCCTCCCTGCGCCCTGAGAAGCTCGGTCCTTCCCATTTCAAAATAGACGAAATAATTGGCGTGGTGGAGAAACCCCATCGCATCGGTTTCGCTGTATCGAACCCGGATGTTCATCTCATGCTCGACCATTCTGCCCGTTCTCCTGCGTCTTGCCCTCGCTTGGCCACAAAAATTCCTTGGCGCGCATGCGGTGAGGCTCAGCAATTGCCTGAGGAGGAATTCACCGACTCGTCAATTCGCTCCCCGAAACCGCGGCGGGGGAAACTGCGGCATCGGAATCCCGCGAATCGCAGGCCGCGGCAGTTCGAACACCGGTCGACACATCGTAGGTCCGTTGCAGTCCTGACGATTCGCCCGGCCCACGTCGATCGTTCTCAATGGCCAGTTGGTAAAGTTTGGTTCCAGCGGGAGTTGGATACCGTCCATCCACACAGGCTTGACACAAGGTCTCAGTCGGTTTGTCAACGCATTCCGCCAGATCTTCAATGCGGAGGTACTTGAGACTATCGGCCCCCAACTCGTGGGCCATGGCTTCTTCCACCTCGGGGGTCAATCGCCCATCCGGCATGAAGCGGGGGGCGAACAACTCCTTCACTGTCGACATATCAATGCCGTAAAAGCAGGGAGCCACGATGGGGGGGCAGGCCACCCGTACATGAACTTCCCGGGCTCCACCTCGGGTCTTCAACTGTCGGATGAGTGCCCTCATCGTGGTCGACCGAACAATCGTGTCTTCGACCAGCAAGACCCGCTTGTTGCGCATCACTTCGGGAACGGGGGTGTACTTCGTCCGAGCTTTGTCAGCGCGATTCTTCCCCTCGATGAAGGTCCGCCCGACGTAGCGGTTCCGCATGAGCCCCTCCAGGCAGGGCAATCCCAGCTCAAACGCCATGGCTGCTGCGGCGGCCTTGGCGGTGTCGGGAACCGGAACCACGATGGTGTCCGAATCGAGCGGAACCGTCTCCCGCAGGGCCAGCTTCTGCCCCAGTGCCGCCCGCGAAAGATAGACGTTTCGTTCATCCAGTGTACTAGCCACGTTGGCAAAATAGATCCATTCGAAGAAACAGTGCGCGATCCGCGGAGTCTCCGCGAAGCGACTGATCTGAAAGTTCCCGTTTTGGATGCTGATGACGTGTCCTGGCGGCAGGCTCTGAATGCTTTCCGCCGCAAACCCAAGATTGGACAGTGCGACACTTTCACTCGCCGCGGCAAACAGAGGGCCCTCTTTGGCCCAGCACAACGGCCGGATCCCCAGCGGATCCCGGGCCACAAACATATCCCCCACGGCATTCAGAAAGACGATGTTGTAGGCCCCATCGAATTTTCGGCTCAGATCCCGCAGCATTTCAACAATTCCGGGCCGGCGATCTCCCTTCAACTCGAGGCAGATCGAGTGCATCAGGATTTCGGTGTCATTTTCCCGGGCGAGGTGAAATTCAGTGCGGGAGAGAAGTTCGTCCCGCAGTTCCGGGTAATTGGCCAATTGTCCATTAAAGGCAAAGCTGAACCACTTTCCCTTTTCGATGTGGTGCCGCTCAAACGGTTGAGCGTAGCTGCGGTCGTCTTTGCCGCAGGTCGCATAACGAACATGTCCGATCGCGGCATGTCCTGCGTATTCGCGCATCAGCTTTTCGTAAGCCTCCTGGCGGTTCAGGTGAAATACCTCCGCCACCGTTCCCACCTCTTTGTGGGTGTCGATCAGTTGATTGCGCTGCTCGTTGAACGTCGTGAAACCCGCGGCGAGTTGGCCACGATTCTGAATGTCGATCAACATCCGTGGAACGAGGCGGTGGGCGGAATTCGCATCGCCCCCGGGAACCAGCGGGCTGACCTCGGAGCCAGGCCAATGGTAGACCGCCACAATCCCACACTCGTGTCTCAGTTCCGACATTTCTCGCAGACCCCCGGCGTCCCTCGGGACAGGCAGACAGACGCGAATGATAGCTGGTTGGTGGCAGGGAACCAACCGGGGGGATCAGAAACTTCGCAGGACGCGCCGCATGAACCATGGTCCCAGCACCAATTCGGCGGGAGGACCGCGAATTGTCGAATGCGGCTTCCCCCTTGCTCTCCGGATTGGCTCCCCCGGCGTTGTTCGCCCGTCTTGAGGGCACCCAAGGCCGGGCAGGGGGGTACCACTCCGAAAGTCGTGCTGACACACTCCGGCTGA
>JBKCTR010000079.1:0-8829 GCA_046318755.1 Planctomycetaceae bacterium | reverse complement strand
CTCCCGGGCCCGGGGCCTGCGCTGCGAAGTCATGGAACGCCGCGCATTCAACGACGTGGCGGGGTTCTCCCGGGCCATCTTCGAAATCCTGCGCAACGCCCAAGTCGACTTGGTGACCCTCGCCGGGTTCCTGTCTCTCATCGAGATCCCCGATGATTTCCTGGGTCGGGTGATGAACATTCATCCCGCCCTGATTCCGGCATTCTGCGGACATGGATTTTATGGTCACCATGTGCATGAGGCGGTTTTGGCACGGGGCTGCAAGCTCAGCGGCTGCACCGTGCACTTCGCCGACAACCACTACGACCAGGGCCCCCTCATCCTGCAGCAGGCGGTGCCGGTGCTCGATGCCGACACCCCCGACACCCTCGCCGCCCGGGTCTTCGAAGCCGAATGCCAGGCCTATCCCGAGGCGATCCGCCTGTTTGCCGCGGGCCGCCTTGAGATTCGCGACCGCCGCGTCTTCACCCTGCCGGCTCTCCACTGAGTTCTGCATGTGAACGCGGCGAGAACTCCAACAGGCACCGTTTGGAGAAGGGCCGGCTCGTTGATCGGTTCGACGGGTGACGGGCCGACTGATTGTGGGTTCCACTGGTGACAAGACCAACTCTGCGATGAGGCGGGAATGTTCTCGCGGGCAGGGCACGATGAGGGGAGCGGGGTGATGGCGGGAAATGTGTTGGCGTGGATCGCGGGATATGGCCGACGGCTGATCCCGCTCACTCCCTATCGCTGTGAACAGGTGCCGGATGATCCCCGTAGCCTGCTGATCCAGCACACCGGGGTTTGGGGAACCCGCTCGATTGTGGTGACCGTGCCTGTGGACGGGGCCGCCACCATCCGCCGGATTGCAGGGACCATCATTACCCGGGGTGTTGTGGATGTGCAGACCCCCGAACAGCGCCCCGATCTGAACTTCGGCCCCCCCGACGAGAACTGGCGCATCGAATGTGAACTCTTTTCGGTCCGATGGCCCCGGCAGTTCGCACTCGAATCGAGCCCGGTCTTCCCCCCGCCATTCGACCTGGTGGGGCCCGAGGAATCGCGGCTCTGGATCCAGGGCCCCCTGAAGGCGGCCGATTGCCCCACCCTCGACGAACTGGCGACCCCCGATCAGACCCGGTTGGGGACCCGCCCCCTTTCTGGCCGGACGGCGGTCGAATTGGGTTACGACCTCGATGGTCAACCGTGGCGGATGGTCCACGTCATTGTCGAACGTGGCGATGGATGGACGTTTTTTGCCAGTGGTCAGGGCCCCGAATCACAACGTGATCTCGTGCTCTCGGCACTCGATGACCTGGTCTCGGACATTCGGTTTGCGAATCGGGCCACCCCCGTGTCATAACCTTCCTAGGTGGCTAACAAGTCCACCCCGCCGACCGCGCGCCGTACTTCACCGCCTCTCGTCTCTTACGAAGAACCCGCGTCACCAGCAAAACCAGTCTCAGCAACAGAAAGAGCGTGCCAGCGTGCGAATCGGCAAAATTACCGCATACCGCGTCGAACTCCCTCTGCACGAGGGAGATTACAAATGGTCCGGAGGGAAGTCGGTCACGGTATTCGACAGCACCGTGGTGAAGGTCGAAACCGACTGCGGCCGGGTCGGCTGGGGCGAGGTGTGCCCGTTGGGACCAGCCTATTTGCCCGCCTACGCGGCGGGGGTTCGGGCTGGGCTGGCAGAACTGGGACCCCACCTGCTGGGATGTGACCCCCGCGAACTCGACAAACTCAACCGCCGCATGGATGCCGTGCTCAAGGGGCACCCCTACGTGAAGTCGGCGGTCGACATGGCCTGCTGGGACCTGCTGGGCCAATGGGCGAACACTCCGCTCTGCCTGCTGCTGGGGGGCCGCTATGGGGACGACATCACTCTTTATCGGGCCATTTCCCAAGAGTCTCCGGCGGCGATGGCCGCCAAGGTGGCCGGTTACCGTGCCGAGGGCTACCGCCGGTTCCAGCTCAAGGTGGGGGCCGACGCCTTGGACGACATCGCCCGCATCAAGGCCGTCGCTGAACAACTGCAGCCGGGTGACCGCCTCGATGCCGACGCCAACACCGGCTGGCGCCTGCACGACGCGGTGCGCGTGGTCCGCGGAGTGGCCGACATCGAGGTCTATATCGAGCAACCGTGCGCCACTTATGAAGAATGCCTGTCAATCCGCCGGCAGACCAATCACCCCGTCGTACTCGACGAGGTAATCGATTCGCTCGATGTGATCCTGCGGGGTCGGGCCGACCTGGCGATGGACATGGTGAACATCAAGATCAGCAAGTTCGGCGGGTTGACCAAGGCCCGCCAGGCGCGCGATCTGTGTGCCTCGCTGGGAATCGCCATGATCGTCGAAGACAGTTGGGGGGGAGACATCGTGACGGCAGCCATCGCCCACCTGGCGCACAGCACCCCCACCGAGATGCTCTTCGCCGCGACCGATTTCAACAGCTATGTCACCCGCTCGATTGCCGAGAATGCCCCCCAAAGGAAACAAGGGCGGCTGGCCGCGGGAACAGCCCCGGGACTGGGGGTCCGCCCCCGCGAAGCGTCATTCGGCCCTCCAGCGGTGGTCATCGAGTAAGTGATGCGATGGAGTCAACGACGGGGGGCGGCGCGGTTCGTGGCGTTTTGCAACGCCGGACGGCATGATGATGGCGCGGCGCGATTGTTCGGTCCGCAGGTTCGGTTCCCGGTTCTGGAGTCTGGCATCATGAAGCGGTTTTCGGTGGCGTGGCTGTTGGTGTTGGTGCTGGCAACCTCCGGTCTGGGACAGGACCTTTTGGATGGGGTCGGAGAGATCCGCGAGATCCTCCAGGAAAAGACCCCTTCGGCCGAGAGTGTCGATCAGGCGGAAGCCAAATTCCAGGAGTTGCTCAAGACCCACCCCCATGCCGAAGAACTGCAGGCCTTGCGGCCGCAATTGTTCCGCCTGCTGGCTGGCAGGGCGAAATGGGAGGCGGCCGCCGCTCACGCCGTCGCCAATCATGCCGCCGTGGTCCAGCGGTACCGCGACGGGAAAGCGGAAGGAACCGAACTGATGCAGGCCACCATGATGGCCTCGTCGGGACTGCAGCAGGCCCGCAACCCCGCGAAGAACCGCGAATTGCTAGAGGCCAGCCTTGAGGCGGTTGGCCAGCGGGTCTCCGCGAACGAAACCCCCGCCGACGCCCTCATGTTGGGTCAACTGCGCAACAACCTCGGCCAGATGCTCTTTTTCAGCGGTGAGCAAGACCGGGCGCGCCAGTTGATCGATCAGGAAGTGACCGACGCGAAGGCCCGGTTCGAAGCCGAGCCCGAGGTGGTGGAACGGGTGCTGCGGGCGGTGGGGGCCGAGGAAATGTCGCTCAGCCTGCTGGGAAACACCGACCCCGAGGGGGCGACCCAACGTCGGGCCCGCCAGCGGGAGTTCGTCCAGCAGCAGGTTCATAAGCATCCCGGGAACGCGTCGTTGATTTCGATGTTCCTCAGCCAGGAATCGCGGGCGATTCGAGAGAAGGCCCAATCTGACCCGGACGGGGCCGAACAGATGATCGCCGCCTTCAATGAACAGTTGGATCAGCTCAAGGGAAAGGACGGGGCCGCCATGGCCGCCCTGAACAACGCCTCCCGCGGGTTGAGTTCCCTCAAGCAGATGGTGGCGGCGGAGAAGAAGCGGGCCCGGTTGATCGGCCAGCCCGCCATCCCCCTGGAGGCGGCCGCATGGTCGAATGGTGAGGCGGTCACCGCCGAGAAACTCTCAGGCAAGGTCGTGCTGCTCGACTTTTGGGCCGTTTGGTGTGGGCCCTGCATCGCCACCTTCCCGCACCTGCGCGAGTGGCACGAAAAGTTTGGTCCCCAGGGTCTCGAAATCATCGGGGTGACCCGGTACTACCAATACGGCTGGAACGCCGACGCCAACCGCCCCGAACGCGTGGCCGATCTCTCGGAAGACGATGAACGCCGCGCCCAAGAGCAGTTCGCCGGACACCACAAACTGAAACACCCCTTCGCCATCGTGGCAAAAGAGAGCGATTTCCAGGAGCAGTACGGCGTGACCGGCATTCCCCAGGCAGTCTTGATCGACCGCAAGGGGACGATCCGGATGATTCGCGTCGGCAGCGGCGACAAGAACGCCCATGACCTGGAAGCGATGATTGAGACGTTGTTGAAGGAATAGCCGTCAATTCAAGCGGGCCAGTGGCAACCTCCGGCCACCACTGGCCCGCCCGTGTCGGCGGGTCGAGAGAGACTGCCGGCCGCGGGGCAGCCCCCGCTGGCCTCCGGACGAATCTGCCCCAGCCGTCGTCGAAGTTTTGGCAACTCCTCCTCTCACACAACTCGGGTTGCGACCAAACCAGGCGGGGCCAGTCGGGCCTCTGTCTGTTCCTGTCTGAACTGGATCATGAAAACCAACATCCTGCACAACCTCGTTCGTCTGCTCCTGCTGGGAGCGGTGGCATTTCTGGGCTGGGCCGCCTGGCAGCGGCAAGAACGGGCCAAGATCAAGCTTCCCCCTGGAATCGTGGGGGGAAATGGGCGCATCGAAGCGGTGCAGGTCGATATCGCCACCAAATACAGCGGCCGCATCAGCGACGTGCTGGTGAAGGAGGGCAAACTGGTTGCTCCCGACGAAGTGCTGTGTGTCATGGACAGCACCGAGATGCAGGCCGACCTGCAGAAGGCCCGCGCCCAGCAATCGAAAGCTGCCGAGGATGTCGAACGGGCCGCCGCCGAAGTGGTGCAGAAAGAGGCCTCCTACACCCTGCAGGAAAAGAGCTTCGCCCGGGCCGAGTCCCTCAAACGGAGCAAGGCGATCGCCGACCAGGACTATGACGAAGCCCGCGCCCGGCGGGATTCGACTCAGGCGGCGGTGAATGTCGCCAAGGCCTCCCTGCGGTCGGCCGAACAGGCCCAACTCGCCGCCGACGCGGAAGTCAAACGCCAAGAGGCCCAAATCGCCGACATGACCCTCAAGAGCACTGTGCGGGGACGGGTCTTGTATCGGCTGGCCGAGCCGGGCATGGTCCTCGGCTCGGGAGGTAAAGTGCTGACCGTGCTCGATCTCAGCGACATCTACATGGAGATCTTCCTGCCGTCGCAAGAGGCGGGCAAACTGCGGTTGGGAAGCGAAGCCCGGTTCGTGCTCGACATCGCACCGGAATATGCTGGCCGGGCGAAGGTCAGCTTCATCTCTCCCGAAGCCCAATTCACTCCCAAGCAGGTCGAAACCCGCAGCGAACGGGACAAGCTGATGTTCCGGATCAAACTGCAGTTGCCCGCCGAAGCAATTCTCCCCCACATCGACCGGGTCAAGACCGGACTGAGGGGCGTCGGATACGTGCGGCTCGATGAATCGGTCGAATGGCCCGAGTTCCTCCAGCGCCGCTTCCCGCTCCCCGCGGAACCGGTCACCGACAAAACCCCCGCCAACGATCCCCCCGCCACCCCAGCAGCCACTCCCGAGCCCGCCCCCGCAGCCTCCCCCTCACCCGCCGGAG
The DNA here is from genome assembly GCA_046318755.1 of Planctomycetaceae bacterium. Taxonomy (GTDB): domain Bacteria; phylum Planctomycetota; class Planctomycetia; order Planctomycetales; family Planctomycetaceae; genus UBA10511. The sequence goes on along the minus strand of JBKCTR010000079.1, from coordinate 3,360 downwards.
CCCAACCATGACCTCCCTCCCCAAGGCAGGCGGGCTGGCCGAAATGGGCGACGCGACGACAGGTCGATTCCCCAGACGGCAGGGTCGCTGACATGAGTGACACGGGCGATGCGGTGGTCCGCATCCAGGGAGTCTCCCATCACTACGGCCAGGTGGCGGCCCTCAAGTCGGTCGCCCTGGAAATTCCCGCCGGGAAAATGGTCGGGCTGATCGGTCCCGATGGCGTGGGCAAATCGACCCTGATGGGACTGATTGCCGGGGCGCGGAAGATCCAGTCGGGCCAGGTCTGGGTGCTGGGGGGCGATCTGGGAGATCGCAACCACCTGCGCGCCGTCTGTCCCCAGATCGCGTACATGCCGCAGGGACTGGGCAAGAATCTCTATTTCGAACTCAGCGTCTTCGAGAACATCGACTTCTTCGCCCGCCTGTTCGACCAGCCCCGGGCCGAACGCGAGCGGCGGATCAACGGCCTGCTCAAGGCGACTGGCCTGGCCCCCTTCCCCGACCGCCCCGTCGGGAAACTCTCGGGGGGGATGAAGCAGAAAGTCGGCCTCTGCAGCGCCCTCGTGCACGATCCCGATCTGCTGCTGCTCGATGAACCGACCACCGGCGTCGATCCCCTCTCCCGCCGTCAATTCTGGACCCTCATCGACTCGATCCGCCAGCAACGCCCCCAGATGAGCGTGCTGGTCTCCACCGCCTACATGGACGAGGCCGAGCAGTTCGACTGGATCATCGCCATGAACAACGGCGAGATACTCGCCAGCGATGCCCCCGACAAACTCCTCGAACGGACCGGCTCGGCCAATCTTGAAGAGGCGTTCGTCAAACTGCTCCCTCCCGAGCAGCGGGGCGACGGCCAGGGATTGCACATCCCTCCCCGACAGCCCTCCACCGAGGGCCCCGCCATCATCGCCCGCGAAGTGACGATGCAGTTCGGCAGCTTCACCGCGGTCAACAAGGTCAGCTTCGAAATCGAACGCGGGGAAATCTTCGGCTTCCTCGGTTCGAACGGGTGCGGCAAGACCACCACCATGAAGATCCTGACCGGGCTGCTCCCCGCCACCCACGGCGAAGCGCTGTTGTTCGGCCAGAAGGTCAATGCCAACGATCTGGCCACCCGGCGGCGCGTCGGTTACATGTCTCAGGCGTTCTCGCTCTATGCCGAGCTGACAGTCGCCCAGAACCTCTGGCTGCACGCCCGTCTGTTCGAAATTCCCCAGGCCGAGGCGGCCCAGCGCATTGACGAACTGGTCCAGCGATTCGGTCTGCAGGAAGAATACCACTCCCTCGCCGCCAGCCTGCCGCTGGGGGTGCGTCAACGGCTCTCTCTGGCGGTGGCGGTCATTCACCGCCCCGAAATGCTCATCCTCGACGAGCCGACCTCGGGGGTCGACCCCGTCGCCCGCGATGAGTTCTGGAAACTGCTGGTGGAACTCTCGCGGAATGAACAGGTCACCATCTTCGTCTCGACTCACTTCATGAACGAGGCCCTGCGCTGCGACCGCATCTCACTGATGCACGCGGGGACTGTGCTGGCCTGCGACACCCCCCAAAAACTGGTGGAGCAGTCGGGCGAGAAAACCCTCGAAGAGGCGTTCATCCGGCAGATCGAAAAAGCCATTCCCCCCGGGAACGATCCCACCCCCGAAGACCTCGCCCAGGTCAGCGGCGGCAACTCGTCCACCGAACTTCGCCCCCCCCGCGGCTTCAGCCTCGCCCGCCTGCGGGCCTACGCCCACCGCGAGGTGCTCGAGATCCAGCGCGACCCCGTGCGGCTCGCCTTCGCCTTTCTCGGCTCGGCACTCCTGATGCTGGTGCTGGGTTTTGGCATCACCATGGATGTCGAGAACATCCGCTTCTCGTACCTCGATCTCGATCAGACCCCCGCCAGCCGCGAGTTGATTGCCGCCTACCAGGGCTCGCGCTACTTCCGAGAGGTGTCCCCACCACTTCGGTCGATCGATGAGGCACTCGTGCGGCTGCAGGGGAACGACATCTCAGTCGCGCTGGAGATCCCCAAAGACTATGGCCGCGACTTCCAGACCGGTCGACAACCCGAAGTCTCGGCCAGCATCGACGGGGCGAACCCCTTCCGCTCCGAGACCATGCGCGACTACGTCTCGAATCTGCTCAATGTCTACCTTGAAGACCAGGGACGGCAACAGACGGTTGCCGAGAAGTCCCGTCGCTATTCGCTGCCGGTCAAGCTGCAGCCGCGGTTTCGTTACAACCCCACGTTCGACAGCGTGTACGCCATGGTTCCCAGCGTGCCGGCGATGCTGCTGATTCTGATCCCCGCCACCCTCATGGCCGTCAGCGTGGTGCGCGAGAAGGAACTCGGCTCGATCTCAAACTTCTACACCACTCCGACGACCCGGTTCGAATTCCTGGTGGGGAAGCAATTGCCGTATTTGGTGATCGGGATGCTGAACTTCACCATTCTCACCATCATCGCCCTGTTGGTCTTCGACGTTCCCCTCAAGGGGAGTCTGCCGACCCTGGTGCTGTCGTCTCTGCTCTATGTGGGGGCGACCACGGGGATCGGGCTGTTGATCTCGACGCTCACCTCCAGCCAGGTGGCGGCGGTGTTTGTGACCACGGTGGTCACCATGCTGCCAACCATCCAGTTCTCAGGGCTGCTGCAGCCGGTATCGACCCAGGAGGGAAGTGCCCGGGTGATCGGCCTGCTCTGGCCGACCACGTATTACATGCACACCAGCGTGGGGGTCTACACGAAGGGATTGTTTTTTCCCGATCTGGCGACCGACCTGCTGGCTCTGGCGGTGTTTGGGCCGGTGCTGGTACTGCTGACCTGCGGTCTGCTGAAGAAGCAGGAGGCGTAAGATGAGCCACCTCAAGATGATTTTCTGGCTGGGGACCAAAGAGCTCCGCAGCCTGCAGCACGACAAGGTGCTGGTGGTCTTCGTGATCTACGCCTTCACGCTGGCGATCTACTCGCAGGCGACCGGCACCTCGTCGGAAGTGCACAACGCCTCGATCGCGATTGTCGACGAAGACCGCTCGACGCTGTCGGGCCGCATCGAAGATGCCTTCTATCCCCCCCGGTTCCTGCGGCCGGTCAAAATCCAGCCGGGGGAGGTCGACCGGGCGGTCGACCAGGGCAAATACATCTTCGTCGTCGAGATTCCCCCCGACTTCGAATCGGATGTGCGGGCGGGACGGAAACCCGAGGTCCTGGTGGGAATCGACGCGACAGCGATGCTGCAGGCGGGCGTCGGTTCGTCGTACATCCAGAATATCATCCTGCAGGAGACCAACCGGTTTCTGCAGCGCAGTGATCAGCAGGTTCCCCAGCCGGTTACGGTGGTTCCCCGCCGGCTGTTCAACCCCAATGGC
>JBKCTR010000078.1:0-6782 GCA_046318755.1 Planctomycetaceae bacterium | reverse complement strand
GAACTCGGCCCGATCGACCTCCCACGACGCACACCGCGGTTCGCTGTCGGTCGGGGCGGGCCCCGCGAAGCAGACAATCCGCTTGCCGCTCTTGCGGTACACAATGCTGCCCAGCGACACCAACTGTCCCGCCGCGACTCCGGTCTCTTCCCGGGTCTCCCGTCGGGCCGCTTCCTGGTCGCTCTCTCCCACTTCGGGATTCCCCTTGGGAATGCTCCACGGCTTCCCGCGGTTGTAATTTCCCGAGGGATGCACCAAGAGCACTTCCAACTCGCCCGTCCCCCCGGTCCGGTACAGCAGAGTTCCACTCGAGTACGCCCGACCCACCCTGGAATCTCCCGTTCAATGGCCCGTCACCCGTCACCCATCACTCCACACACCCCATCAGAATCCCGCCAGTTGCGTTGCCTTCGCCACGCGGCCAATGCCGATCATGTAGGCCGCCGTCCGCAACGAGACATGCTTCGACTGGGCCAGTCCCCACACGTCGTCGAACGCCCGCGTCAGCACCCGCTCGAGTTCTTCCCGAACGCGGGCCAGGTCCCACCGGAACTGCTGCAGGTTCTGGACCCACTCGAAGTAACTCACCGTCACTCCCCCGGCATTCGCGAGAATATCCGGCAGCACCACCACTCCCCGGTGTTGCAGGATTTCGTCCGCTTCGGGCAACGTGGGGGCATTGGCCGCCTCGATGACGATCTTCGCCCGCACATGCCGCGCGATCTCGGGCGTCAGCACGCCCCCCAGGGCGGCGGGGATCAGCACGTCCACATCCGCCGTCAACAGCTCTTCATTGGTCAACGGCGACGATCCGGGAAACCCCACGACCGAACCGTTCTGTTTCGCCCACGACACCAAGGTCGCAATGTCGAGCCCCTCGGCATTCCAGACTCCGCCAGTCACATCACTCACCGCCACAATCTGTGCACCCAAATCACTCAAAAACATCGCCGTGTGCAGCCCCACGTTGCCAAACCCCTGCAGCGCAATCCGAGAACCGGCGACCGTTCGGCCCAGGGCCGCGCACGTCGAGCGGGTGACAATGCCCACGCCCCGCCCTGTCGCCTCTTCCCGTCCGGCCGAACCGTGCAACTCGAGCGGCTTCCCGGTAATCACCGCCGGACTGAAGCCATGGTACTTCTCATACTGATTGACCGCCCATGCCATCACCTGGGCATTGGTCCCCATGTCGGGGGCGGGAATATCCCGATTGGGTCCGATCAGGTCGTGAATCTGATCGATGAAACAGCGGGTCACGCGTTCCAACTCGGCGGTGCTGAGCTGTTTGGGGTCGACACCAATCCCTCCCTTCGCCCCCCCAAACGGAACGTCGACCACCGCGGTCTTCCAGCTCATCAACTGGGCCAACGTGGTCACTTCATCCCCATCCACCTCGGGGTGATATCGCAACCCCCCTTTGAACGGACCCCGGGACCGGTCGTGCTGAACCCGGTAACCCACGAACGTCATCACGTCGCCATTGTCACGTGGGATGGCAATCTGGACCTTCACCTCCCGCAGAGGGGTCAACAGCAGTGTGCGCACGGAACGCGACAATCCCAACTGGTCTGCCGCCGACTCGAAGTATCGCCGGGCCGCCTCGATCGAACTCATGGGTTCCCTCACACGACTGTCGGGAACTTGCCCCGACCGCGCCACGCAGATTCCTCGGGCACTGAACCTCAAACCGGCTCAGCGCCGCCGCACCGCCGCGGCTCCCGGATCTTGTTCAGCGTAGTCTTCCGCTCCCTCGTCTGACAACGCCCCTCCCCCGGGCATTCGACGCACCAGCTCCCGAGCGAACAAATCGTGTCCTTCGGGAGAGAACTCGGCCACATACTTCAAATACAACTTGTGACCGGCCCCTGCGGACTGAAACCCAGGCGAGACATCCACGAAGTCCAATCCCTTCTGGCGGCAATAATCAGCCAGCAGTTCAAAGGGCCGCCGACTGCGGTACAGCCCATCCGGCGGCACCCCCATCCGCTCCCGCACTCCCCCTCCCGTGGTCGCGGTAGCCGAGACCTGCCAGGGGGCGGGAACGGCCGTCACGAAGAACTGGATCCCCGCCTGGTCAGCCAGCTCGCCAATCAGGTCCAGGGCCGAAAAGGTCTGTTCAATCGCGTCTTCCCAATCGGGAGGAGAATCCGCCAGCCAGAGGTACTTGGACCGGGGAAAATCAATCGACGACGAGGCAACCCGCGATGTCTGGTCGGCCAGAAAAGCGTTCAGCCGCTGCCGCCCCCATTGCGGCAACAACAACGCGTCCAGGACCGACCGGCGGTTCCCCTGACGCGGCATCTCCAAACCGGGATGCGGACAATTCGTGGGGTTGCCGGCCGCATCCGACACCACAAACCACCGCACGGCATGGTCGTCCGAGATGTCCGACATGTCGAAGCACAGCACGATCAGGTCGGGGGCCAGACCCAACAGCCGATGCCGCAGTTGCAGGTACGACAGCAGTGGACAGTAATCCGGAACCCCGGCATTGAAGACTTCCACCGGTTGGCCGCGCTGCTGCGCCAGCAATTCCTGCAGCCGCGCCGCGAACGTCTCCGATTCGGCCACATGGGCCGCGAAGGTGCTGTCATCTCCCAGGCACAGCACACGCAGTGTTCCCGGGGGTTTGGGAACCTGCGGCTCGGCCCCCCGCAAGCCGAAGCTGTTGACCGTCACCCGCACCCGGCGCGTGGTCTCGGCGTGGCGTACGGCGTAGGCCCGCGACGGTTTCAGCTCGTGGTGGGCCAACCAGCTCTTGCAGGTCAGCCCGCGGTCATACAAATCGAGCCGGGTGACCTGGCCTGTGGCCGAGTCATGCACGCGCAGCCCAATCTCCAGCAGGCAGGCCAGCAGCAGCAGGAACAGCACTGCGTAACACAGGTGCTTGATCCAATTGGCGAGCGACTGAATCATCCGTGATTCCTGAAGACGCCCCAGTTGTCACCGGGGATCGCCACGGGGGTGGCGAAGGGGGGCGGGATCGTACCGGCCCCCCCCAAACGCCACAAGATGAACCATCACAGGGGTTTTGCACCGGCCCACTCACGGGCGGCTCGACCCGTCCCGAGCCCGTCACCCCGGGAACTCCAGCCGCTCTGGCGGACCACCTCCCCAATAGAATACTATTGATCACGTGTGATCATCAAAACCGCTATGGCTTCGAAAATGTTGCGAACGAAGACTCCAGACCGGGGGAGAAACCGCCGATAACTGGTGGCACAGTCGAGATGAACCGGGACAACTGATTCATCGCCGACAATCGACAGAGGCTTGAGAGTCGTCGCAGAGTTGACAACCCAACTTCCGCGTCGTATCTTACGTCCCATTGCCCGGGGGGTTAGCTCAGCTGGGAGAGCGACAGGCTGGCAGTCTGTAGGTCAGGGGTTCGATCCCCCTACCCTCCACCTAAGCCAACTTGCGACATTGGTTCGCAAGTTGGCTTTTTTTTACGCGCTGATCGAAATCTGGACGCGCTGCCGTATACAGGTTTTTCCCCCCTTTTCTCCCGATGCTCCACCAGCACAGCCGGGAACGGTCTCCGCTTTCGGCCCCCGCGCTTCCTCCGCAGACTTGCGCGACTGCGCGCCGACGCGTTATACTCGATCGACCATGTTTACTGGTCTGGTGGAAGGTTTGGCGACGGTCGTGGAGATTCGCCCGGAAGGGAGCTCCCGCCGGATCTGTGCGCAGCCCGGTCCGGTTCCCGGCCATCCTCCTCAAGTGGGTGACAGCATCGCCCTCAACGGCTGCTGCCTGACCCTCGTCTCCGCCGACGAGCAGGGTTGGTGGTTTCAGGCTGGGTTCGAAACTCTCGCCAAGACCAACCTGGGCGAACTCCGCCCCGGTGATCCTCTCAACTGGGAACGCGCGCTCCCCGTCGATGGACGGCTGGGGGGACATTTTGTTCAGGGGCATGTCGACGGCCGGGGAACCGTTCTCTCGATCGCCACCGATGGCGACTGGCAAACGGTCTGGTTCCAGGTCCCCCCCCCGCTCGCCCAAACCATGATTCCCAAGGGCTCGATCGCTGTCGATGGGGTCAGCCTCACCCTGGTGGACGTTGGGCCCGACCGCTTCAGCGTGATGCTCATCCCCCATACGCTCAGCGCCACCACCCTCGGCTCGCGCCAAGTGGGGGACAGCGTCAACATCGAGACCGATGTTCTCGGGAAATACATCCAGCGGATGCTCGCCCCCTACCTGCCCCCTGCCTCGCGGGACCCCGCGTCTCTCCAGCAGGGGTTGACCGGTCCGCTCGGCTCCTCGCTGCCAGCCTCGGGAGGGCCCCATGCCTGAGCCCGAACGGCAGACCCGCAGCCGGTTGGTCGAGCTTTTCTCGCAACACCAACTGCACCCCCGGCACGATCTGGGACAGAACTTTCTGATCGATCTCAACCTGCTGGAATTCGTGGTGGCCGAGGCCCAGCTCGACCCGAACGATGTCGTGCTGGAAGTGGGAACGGGGACTGGGGGGATGACCGCCTTCCTGGCTGAGCAGGCCGGTGCGGTGGTGTCGGTCGAGATTGATCCCAAGGTGCATGCATTCGCTCTGGAAAAGCTCGCCGGTTTTCCCCACGCCACCCTGCTGCTGACCGACATTCTGGAAACCAAGAATGAACTCTCTCCGCTGGTGCTGCAGACCGTGCGCGACCGGTTGGCCGAGCGGCCGGGGCGTCGCCTCAAGTTGATCGCCAACCTGCCATACTCGGTCGCCACCCCGGTCATCAGCAACCTGCTGGCCACTGACCTCGACATCGAGCGCATGGTGGTGACGGTGCAGTACGAGATGGCCGAGCGAATGCGCGGCGCTCCCCACACCAACGACTACGGCTCGTTGGCGGTCTGGATCCAGTCGCAGTGCGATTGCCGCATTCTCAAGCGGCTCGGCCCCGCAGCGTTCTGGCCCCGTCCGAAGGTCGACTCGGCCATTGTGCGCATCATTCCCGATCCGCTGCGACGGGCCCAGTTGGGAGACCGGCGGTTTTTCCAGGAGTTTCTGCGCGGGCTGTTCCAGCAGCGGCGCAAGGTGGTCCGCAAGGTCCTGGCCCATCAATGGGAAGACCGACTCTCTCTCGACGCCCTGGCCGCCGTCCTCGCCGACGTGGGGCTGACCGGTTCCGAACGCGCCGAGCAGCTTCCCGACGACACCCTGATCCGCCTGTCACGCCGACTGGCCGCCGAATGTGCCCCCGACCGCCGCGTCGAGGCTCCCGCGGACGCCCCTCGTCCCACCCTGACCACAACCACGATTCCCGGGGCCTAGCCGGCCCGGGGTTTCCACTCGCCTCACGCCCATCGAGACAACCATGGAAGACCGCATCGCCTACCGGGGCATGACTTTCGACGACGTTCTGCTCGAACCGGCCTTCAGCGAACTGCTCCCTTCGGCAGTCGAGGTGAATACCCGGCTGACCCGCAACATCGGGTTGAATGTGCCCATTCTCTCGAGCCCGATGGACACCGTCACCGAGAGTGAGATGGCCATTTCGCTGGCCCAGGAAGGGGGCCTGGGAATCATCCACAAGAACATGACGGCCGAACAGCAGGCCCTTGAGGTCGACCGGGTGAAGCGCAGTGAACATGGGGTCATCGTCGACCCGGTCACCCTCCCCCCCGACGCCACGGTGGGCGAGGCCTGTGAGATCATGGACAGCCGCAATATCGGCGGCGTCCCCATCACCGAAAATGGCAAGCTGCGGGGCATCTTGACCCGGCGGGATTTGCGGTTTCTGGAATCGAAGCAGACCCGCATTTCGGAGGTGATGACCCGCGACAAGCTGGTGACCGCCCCCGAAAACACCAGCCTCGAGACGGCCCAACGGATTCTGCGGGAAAATAAGGTCGAGAAACTTCTGCTGGTTGACGAAGATTATCAGCTGAAAGGGTTGATCACGATCAAGGACATCGACAAGAACCTCAGGTTCCCGAACGCCTGCAAAGACGCTCGTGGACGTCTGCGGGTCGGCGCTGCTGTAGGCGTGCATGACTACAGCCGGGCCGATCTGCTGATCGAAAAGGGGGTCGATGTGATTGTGGTCGACAGCGCGCATGGTCACACCCGCAACGTGATGGACACGGTGCGGGAGATCAAGCGGCGTTCGAACATCGATGTGATTGCCGGAAACGTCGCCACCCGGGAAGGTGCCGAAGCCCTCATGCGGGCCGGTGCCGACGCCATCAAGGTGGGGATTGGTCCAGGATCGATCTGCACCACCCGAATCATCTCGGGTGTGGGTGTGCCTCAGCTCACGGCCGTGTGGAACGCGGCCCGGGCGGTGGCCGACACCGATGTGCCGATCATCGCGGACGGCGGCATTCGATTCAGCGGAGACATCACAAAGGCCCTGGCGGCTGGTGCCCACTGCGTGATGCTGGGGGGCCTGCTGGCGGGGCTCGCGGAGAGTCCGGGAGAAATGATCCTGTACCAGGGTCGTAGCTTCAAGCAGTATCGCGGCATGGGTTCGCTCGGCGCGATGGTGCAGGGAAGCGCCGACCGTTACCGGCAGGCCGTCACCTCGGATGATCCCAAGAAGGCCTCGAAACTGGTTCCCGAAGGGGTCGAGGGGCGGGTTCCCTACAAGGGACATCTGCACCAATTCCTCTATCAACTGATCGGGGGACTGCGGGCCGGCATGGGATACTGCGGCGTGAAGTCGATCGCGGAGCTGCGCACGGAAGCGAGATTCATACAGGTCACACCGGCCTCGGTGAGGGAGAACCATCCGCATGACATCGTCATCACTCAGGAAGCGCCGAATTACACGGCCGAGCACGTCGAC
>JBKCTR010000077.1:0-9503 GCA_046318755.1 Planctomycetaceae bacterium | reverse complement strand
CCCGGAAGGTCAAAGGTCCCCCCGCAGCTCCCGACATCTATGTCGCGCTGCTGTTCGTCTCGGTGGCCGCACTGATCGTCGGCTGCACGCTGTTGATGCTCGAGATGAATGTCTATGAGTGGAAGGGCCCCAACGGGTAGTCGAACTGCCGGGTCGTCGAACTGCCAACCCAAGCCCGGCCGGGACGTGCCAACGGTGGTTGGTGGTTTCTGAGAGGGGAAACAAATCAACAGCCTGCGATGGTCGAAGCGCGACCATCGCAGGCTGTTTGTTTTGTCGGCCGGTCAGCACCAGCGCAGGACCAGCGGGAACTGGGGGCCGGCGACCAATGACGTCCAAGCCTGTCGGCCCCCGCGCGGGAACCGCGGATCTTGCGACTTTCGGGATTCGTGGAATCGTTGGCCCAGACTTTGGGCCGTCCCCGCTTCCTGGAGCCGATGACGACAGCCGGTTGGCGCGACGGGCCTCTCAGCGGGCCTTCAGCAGGTCACGAATTTCGGTCAACAGTTCCTGGTCTTTGGTGGGCGGGGGAGGCGCGGCGGCTTCCGTCTGCTTGGCCTTCGTCAGGAAGCCCAGGAATTTGACGATGAAGATCCAGATCGCGGCCGCGATCACCAGGAAGTTGATCACGGTCCCCAGGAATTCCCCCACCAGAACCGGTCCGATTTTCCAGGCCTTGTATCCCTCGGGATCTGGCAGGAACATGCCAATGGCCGGCATGATGATGTGATTGACCAGCGAATCGACGATTTTTCCAAAGGCACCGCCGATGATCACGCCTACGGCCAGATCAACGACATTGCCCTTCATGATGAAGGATTTGAACTCCTCGAGCAGCGAAAACGCGGCGCTGGTCGGATTGTTCAGGATGTCCTTTTGTGGCATTGTCACTCCAATAAAATGGGGGTTGTGAAGTCCAACTCAGGGTCCTGGGCCAGCCAGGAGACATCCAGACCCTGACGAAACACTAGATATCTCAAAGGTGCAGAGGCAAGCGATGGTCTGCGTGATGTACAGATTCGGCAGGAATTTCGGGTCGTGTGCCTTTTCGGAATCGCGGTTCCCACTCAGCCTCGGGGGCGACGCCGCCGCGATTTGCCAGCGCCATTGAGCCACTCGGTGATGGCTTCCTCCTGAGCGCGCCAGCTCTTTGTCAGCCGTTGTTGACAGAATGCCTGAAACAGCAGATCGAGTGTTTCCGTCAGTCGTCGCAGGCTGGCGATTCGGGATTCGAGGGGGGTTCCTTCAGAGGCACCCTCCGCAGGATCGATCGCCGCTCCACTGACGGTCAGGGTTTCAGGCTGCAGGGTCAGGTCGTACGTCTCCCCCTCACGGACCAGGGTCAGCCCCACGCGGCGCGGCAGTTTGCCAGATTGGATTGCCCGGAAGGCCTCTGGCAGTGCGGTGGGGACTTCCGCCGAGATGGTCTCTTTGCCCGTCTCGCCCCGCGGACACTGCAGCGACAGGGTGCGCGACAGCATGCAGGTCACCTGTGTGTCGTCCGGGAGTGAGACGACATCGTCCTGAGTGTCGAGCCACCACCAGAGCCAGAGCAGGAACTCGTTTCCCAGCCAATCGGCGCAGTCGTCCCGGTCACTGAGCCAATCGAATTGCTCCAGCGCGTCCGGGGCCGTCAGGCGGCTGGGTTGCAGCGCATCCCAGCCAGACTGCCAGCCGTTGGGCTCGGCCAATTGTTCGGCCAGGCTGCCGGCCGTCAGTCGCTCCAACCGGACATTGAACGCCAGCTCAAACAAGGCCCGCAGATGGTCTTGGACGGTGCTGCTGGCGGAGCCGGCGTAGACCAGCCCGGGCTGCAGGTCCCACAGGAAGTGCGCCTGCTGCATTCGCAGAAAGCGGCCCGATTTCAGCTCTTCCTCGCAGCGGGCCTGCACTGCCTCACGGGCTTCCTGCCGCATGGTGCGTGTGATCCGCCCGGTTTCCGAGCCGCGCGCCAGGGCCGCCAGCTCAATCTCCAGCCACGCTTTACGCAGCGGGGCGGGCACCCTGCTGACGTCGATCCGCAGGGCCGCGTGCAGCGTTTCGGCGATGATGTTTTTCGCCGACTCGAATTCCAGATCGAACAGGTGTCGACCCGCGAGGAAACCGACCCGGGGAGCTTCGGCGGGGTCGGTGTCTCCTTCCGCAATGGCATGCTTGCGGAGTTGTCTCAGTTGTTCCTCCCCGAATTGACGGGGACTTTTGCCAGAGACCACAAAGCGATCGAAAGAAACACGTCCAGACAGAAAAGGCATCGTGGTCGAGTGCAGGTATGGAGTTACGAAGCGGGCCTGCGCGTCAGGCCCGGGGAGGGTGCGGCGCGATGACTGCCGCCACAACAAGCGGCGGGGTCGTCCGCGACACCCGACGGAACCAGGATGAAGAGGCAAAAAAAACGAACCGCCCCAATCCGGAGCGGTTCGGTGGAATCATCCGCGGCTGTCCGTGATCAACTCAGGTTGCCGAGTTTGCCCGTGCTGTCTCCCATGTGTTCAGCCGGCACTCCCATCCGCTCGAGCAGCGAGAGATACAGATTGTTGAGAGGGGTGCCGTTGTCGTAGCGGATATGTCGACCGGGGTTGAGGGTTCCGGCACCACGACCTGCTAGCAGCACGGGGAGATTGTCGTGATTGTGGGCGTTGCCATCGCCGATTCCGGATCCGTAGACAATCTGGCACCGGTCCAGCAGCGAGCCTTCTCCTTCCGGGATCGACTTCAAACGGTTCAGCACATAGGCGAACTGTTCGATGTGGAACCGGTTGATCTTCTTGATCTTCTCGTGCTTGGCGGCATCGTTGCCGTGATGCGACAGATCATGGTGCCCTTCGGGGACCTCGATGAAGGCGTAGCTCTTGTTGCTCCCTTCATTGGCCAGCACGAATGTAGTCACCCGGGTGACGTCGGTCTGGAAGGCCAGCAGCATCAGGTCTCCCATCAGACGAATGTGTTCACCGTAGTCTTTGGGAATCCCGGCGGGAATCGCCTGGCCCGAGACGGCCGTGAGATCGATCGGCTTGCTGGCGGCCGCGATCCGCAGTTCGATCTCCCGCACGGCCCCCAGGTATTCATCCAGTTTTCGTTGGTCATTCACTCCCAGCCGGGTCCGCAGCCGCTGGGCGTCATCGCGGACAAAATCGAGAACACTCTTCTGGTTGCGCTCGCGTCGGGCACGGGCTTCGGCGGTCTCACCGGGCCGCCCGTTGGTGAAGAGCCGTTCAAACACCGACCGGGGATTGTTCTCTTTCACCAGCGGCTGGGTCGCCGATTTCCAGGCGATGTTCGACGAATAAGCGCAACTGTAACCCGAGTCGCAATTGCCCGACTGGGCTCCGGCATCGCAGCCGAGTTCCAGGGAGGGGAAGCGGGTGTGTCGTCCCACCAGATCGGCGGCGATTTGGTCAGCCGAGACCCCGACGCGGATATCGGCACCATGAGTCTTCTTGGCCTGACAACCGGTGAGGAACGACGCCAGTGCCCGGGCATGGTCGCCGGGGCCGTCACCGTTGGCATTCGCCTTCGATTGGGTCAGGCCGGTCAAAATGCTGAAATCGCCCTTCAAACCGGCGAGCGGTTCCAGGATGTGCGGGAGGGCATAGTCTGCCCCTTCGGTCGTGGGGGTCCAATCCTGCATGTGGACCCCGTTGGGAACGTAGAAGAACGCCAACCGCATGGGGCCGGTCGTCGTCGCGGTGGGCGCCGCCTGACTGACCGCAGGCAGCATCCCTTCCAAAAAGGGAAGGGCCAACGCGGTTCCCAAGCCCCGCAGGGCAGTCCGCCGGGTGATCTCGAACGACTTGCTCATGGTTCGTCTCCACGCTTGGCACGACGCTTTTGGAAGGGATCACTGGACACGATCTCCAGCACCACCGCCGCGAAGGTGTCCCGGTTGGTCTCGATGTTCCGCACCATCTGGTTCACCGCACACTCATCATAGTACTCCAGCCCGCGACCGAGTGCATAGGTCAGCAGCTTCTCCGTGAGGCATCTTCGGAACTCGGCACTGCGTCCCTTGAGGATCTGTCGCAGCTCTCCGGGAGACTGGAACGATGCCCCTCCCGGCAGCGTGCCCGAGGCGTCAATCGGGAAGTCACCGTCTTTTTCGCGCCAACCCCCCACAGCGTCATAATTCTCCAACCCGAAGCCCAGCGCATCCATCTGGGTGTGGCAGACCGCACACGACGGATTGGCGCGATGCTGCTCCATCCGTTGCCGCAGGCTGCCGGTCAATCGTTGTTCCTTGTTGTCTTTGAGTTCGGGGACGTTGGGGGGCGGAGGAGGCGGGGGGGCGTTGAAAATGTTCTCGAGGACCCACTTGCCGCGTTTGACCGGTGAGGTGCGGGTGGGGTTGGAAGTGACGGTCAGTATGCTGGCGTGACCGAGCAATCCCCCCCGTTGATTGTTGGGGAGGCTGATCCGGCGGAACTCTTCGCCGGTGACTTCGGGAATCTGATAGTGCTTGGCGAGACGTTCGTTGAGGAACGTGTCTGGCGAGTCGAGCAACTCGAAGATATTGCGGTCTTCCCGCATCACCGATTCGAAAAACAGCCGCGTCTCCTGCTCCATGTCGGCTCGCAGCTTGTCGTCAAAATCGGGGAACCGCCGTTTGTCGGGATTGATCGTCCGCAGCAGGCGAAGGTTCAGCCACTGCCCCGCGAAGTTATCGACCAGAGCCGAGGATTTGGGATCCTTCAACATCCGCAAAACCTGATTCCGCAGGTTGTCTCCCTGCCGCAGGCTGCCGGCGGCCGCCAGCCGCTGCAGTTCCTCGTCGGGCAGACTGCTCCAGAGGAAGTAGGACAAACGGGTGGCGAGTTCCCAGTCGTTGATGGTGCGAACCGCCGGAGCGTCGGCCGCCTGCGAATCGGGTTCGAGGCGGAACACGAATTCCGGAGACACCAACACCACCTGCAGGGCCAATTGAATTCCCCGCTCGAAACTGTCTCCCGCCGCGACCGACTGCTCCACCAGGTTGGTGAGGCGGCGGATTTCTTCGTCCGCGACCGGTCGGCGCCACGCGCGGGTGACCAGTGGTGCGAGAATCTTCTGGCAGCAGGGGACCAGTTGGTCAGGGGTCTCGGGACGGCAGGTCATCACGGCCCGATGCGACGCCGGCAGATTTTCGGGAAGCACATTCAGCGGCCCAAACGCCTGGAGACGCTCGACGACCAGGTTCCGGTCGCGGTTGTTGGGATTGGGGTCATCCGGCTTGTAGTAGTCGTTGATGAACTTCGCCGAGAACGAGTGCTTTCCCGGTTCGACTGTCACGGTCACGTCGTAATCTGTTCCCGGACTGCCAGTGGCGTCCACGGAAATTGTCTCGAGCAACCGGTCGCCGATTCGAATCTCCATTTTGGCCAGCTCATCCCCGGCCTGCATGGCCCAGGCGCGGGTCCGCAAGCGGTACATGCCAGCGGCGGTGGCGGTGAACTCCAGGGAAGTCTGGCTGACCGAGGCGAGTGTCCGGCCCTTTTCGGTGGCGATGGGCTTCGGTTCGGCATCCGGCGCGACGATCGCCAGTTCCGCAATCTGCTCTGCGGCCGCCAGGTATTTTTCCAGCAGCACGGGAGGCAGGGTCAGTACATCGCCGATGTTGTCGAAGCCATATCCCACATCGTCCGACGGAAAGTCGTTGGCGGGTTTGAAATCGACCAGCAACAGATCGCGGATGGTGTTGTTGTACTCGGCCCGATTCAAACGTCGCACCGTGACCCGACCGGGATTGATTCCGGTGCTGCAGTCGACCTTGAGAACCCGCTGCTCCAACCAATTGAGAACCGCGGTTCGCTCCTGGTCTGTGGGCTGGGGGTCTTCCGGAGGCATGGTGCCGGCGTCCAGGACGGCCCGCACGCGTTCGGCGAGTTGCCGATATTTACGGACATCGGCCTCGGTCTCGATCTTGTCGAATGCCAGTCCTCCCTTGGCCTTTTCCCCCGCGTGGCACTTGAGGCAATAAGTGGCCATGAACGGTTTGACCTGCCGTTCGAAATCGGCGATTTCGGACCCGCCGGGTCGGGGCTGGGGAACGTCTTGGGCGATACTGAAAGAAGCCAGCGTCAGGGCCAGGGGGCCCGCGATCAGCAGGGCAGGGAGGCATCGCATGGGAAACCTCGGAGCTGGGGGAAGAGAATGTCCAACCGGACGGACGGGAGGGGTAGAGCGACGGGGCGTCGTCTCGATTCCGCGTTGAGTCAGCTTAGCGCCGCCTGTGGTCATTCGTCAATTGGGGGGCTCGGATACCGTGATCACAGGCCACCAATGACCAGACAGCTACTCTTCGGCCAGCAGGTTTTCGACCGCGGCCTGCAACTCCCGCGCCTCGTGATAACCCACGTACATCAAGCGCAATTTGCCCCGCTTGTCGAAAAACAGAGTCGTGGGGAAGCCGTCGAAATCGGGAATCTGCGCCATGATGCGTTCGGTGATGATCGCGCAACGATAAGGAATTCCGAATTTGTCGCGGAACTCCCGGACTTTTTGGGCCTGGGCTTCCACCGACCCGTTTTCCTTGTTCAGCCCCACAATCTCCAGTCCCTGGGAGCCATACTGTTTGTAGAGAGCGATGAAGTGGGGGATCTCCTCGCGGCAGGGGGGGCACCAGGTTCCCCAGATGTCGACGATCAGAACCTTGCCCTGAAACTCCGACTTGCGCACCGACTCGCCGGAGATGTCGCGGAGCGCGAAGTCAAATTCAAACGGGACCGTCTGCGCCATATCTCTGGCCACTTCCCGTCGGGCCGATTTCAAATCGATGCTGTCGGAAGACAGGAGAGTGGTGGTTTTCGGCCGGGATTCTTCCACCGGGGCGCAGCCACAGGCCACGCTCAGGGAGATTCCCAAGGCCAAAAGCCCCCGGAGGGACGGGACCGACGGGAAGGATTGGAGACCTGACACTGCGATGAGTCCCTCGGGAAAAGCGATGCCGATCTCTGGAGAAAACCCACCGTGCCCGAGAAAGACTTCCCAGGCACGGTGGGGCACATGTCACAGTCGCAAGAAATCCGCGGAGCCGCTTAGTTGGCAGCTCCCTCGGGGGCCTTTTCCGCCAGCAGGGTTTCCACAACCCCCTGGAGGAATTCGGGGCCCCGGGCACCAACCACCTTCAGTCGCACCTTGCCAGTCCGATCGATGAAGAGGGTCGTGGGGAATCCCTGGAAGTCGGGAACTTGTTCCATCACCGCGTCGCTGATCAGGGCACAGGGATAGGTGACACCGTTTTCATCGCAGAAGGCCTTGACGGTCTTCGCGGCCTCTTCCGCATCGGGGGTCCGCTCTTTATTCAGCCCGACGATCTGCAGCCCCTTCTCCTTGAACTGCTTGTCGAGTTCGACGAAGTGGGGGATCTCGGCCCGGCAGGGGGGACACCAGGTGCCCCAGATGTCGACGATCATGACCTTGCCCGCGAACTCGGCCTTCGACACTTTCTTGCCGCCGATGTCGTCGAGTTCGAAGTTGAAATCGAATGGCTCGTTCGCGGCCAGCAGCGAGTCGATCTCTTTCTGGGCGGCCGCCTTGACCATGGCCTTGGCTTCGGTTTCGAAGCCGGCCCATTCGGGCAATTGCCGCACGGAGGCCAGATCGTCGTCCTTCATCATCTGGCCGAGGTCGTTGAAGCCGTAGCCCACCGCCTCTTTCAGGGTGGCGAAGGCGTCTGGGGCCCGATTGTCGAGCGCTTCAGCACAGGCCAGGTTGTACATGACCACGCCGGCGAAACCACGGATTTGCGGGTTGTTGGCCGCTTCCGCATTCGCCTTGAAGAGCTTGCGGACATAACTGCCCGACTTGAGGAAGTGCTCCTTGCCAGCCTCGGAACCACCGGCCTGACGGCCCCGAATCTGCTCGATGTTGGCCATCGTCAGAGTGCCGTCGAGGTGTTCGGGCTCTTTTTCCAAGAGCTTTTCCAACTGGGCGGCAATCTTGTTGATGTCCGGGGGACCATTGGGATTGCGCAGCGAACCGAGCAGTTCGTCCACGCTCTTCGGAACCTCTTCATCGGCGGGGGCTGGTTCGCCAGTCGGTTCGGTCGCTCCCTTGGCTTCCGCTTCGGCCACCTTCTCGGCGACCTCTTCGATCATTTCCTCTTCGTCGGCCTCTTCGCGGGCAATCTCTTCCTTGATTTCCTCAATCATTTCCTTGGCCGGAGCCGCAGGATCCTGAGCGGCAACTTCCTGACTGGCCTGCGCCGTTGCCTTCGATACGCCTGGGCCGGCGGCGGTTCCCGGGTTGGCGGTGGTTGCAGGGGCCGGGGGAGTGGGTTGCGAGCAGCCGACGGCGGCCACCAGCAGCAGAGCTGGGACAAGACGACGCATCGTGAATTCCTGTGGCATGTGAGGGAAGTGTGGCACCGATCACGGGGACCGCTACCCGGTTCGGCACCACCTGACGGGTTCCCGGGAAACAGTGGACGACAGTTTCCCGAACCGGTCGTGGAAATTCAACTGGACTTGCGGATTTTGTCGTTTGTTTGGGCCTGTTTGAATCGCCTGGATGCAGGACGTTGCCACACGGGCAGCGACGTGTCGAGGCCCTTCCAAGTCACCCGGCGCGTGACGGGCCGACCCTTGCGGAAATCCCGTCTTCCGTCAGAATCGTGGCGCCGAAACAGACCCCGCCGCCGTGCGGGGTCGCTTCACAAATTGGAAAGACTGGCCGCCATGGCTGAACGATTGCTGGAGGGGAAAACCGCCCTGGTGACAGGGGCTGGCCGGGGTTTGGGCCGCGCCTTTGCCGAACGTCTCGCCGCCCTCGGGGCCCGGGTGGGGGTCCATGGATTCCGGGAACATGGTCCGGCGGAGTACGGGGAAGGAACGACGCTCACGGAAACCGCGGCGGCAATCGCCCAGGAATACAGCACCTCAACCGTGCGTGTTCTCGGGGACCTGACCCGGTCCGACGATGTGCAGCGCGTGGTGGCTGAGACCACTGCCGCCCTGGGGCCGATTGACATTCTGGTGCACAATGCTGGAGGAGACATCGCGGCGGCGGGGGGCAAACCGAATCCGAATGATGCGGTCTTCATCAAGCAGGAAGACGTGCGGGCCGTGCTCGACCGCAACCTGATGTCGACCATCCTGATTTGCCAGGCGACCGCCCCCGGGATGATGGAACGCCGTCAGGGACGGATTTTGACCATCAGCTCGATCTCGGCTTTCGCGGGGACCGCCAACAGCGCGATCTATGCCACGGCGACAGCGGGGGTGGTGGACTACACCCGCGGCCTGGCACTGCAGGTGCGGGAATTCAACGTCACTGTCAACAGCCTGGCCCCGGGGGACACCCGCACGGGACGGTTCCTGGGAACTCGCCACGTTGATCCCGAGCGGCTGGCAACGGAGGGGACTCTCAAACGCGTGGCGCTGGTGGATGAAGTGGCCCGCGTGGTGGAGTTCTTCGCCGGTCCTCTGGGAGCGTTTGTCACGGGACAGGCGCTGCGTGTCGACGGCGGTACCCAGTGTTGGCCATCCTGACGGTTGCCCCGCGGCGTTTTGGGCGGGATCAGTTTTGTCGCG
>JBKCTR010000076.1:0-4822 GCA_046318755.1 Planctomycetaceae bacterium | reverse complement strand
GTTCCCCCCCGGCGGTTCTGTGCGATGTACACCGCCAATGGGATGTCGTTGCCGAACAGCAAGAACCAGATTCCCGAGTGGAGCTGGTTCCCGCAGCAGACCGGGGCCGACTTCACCTTCGGCAAGTCGACCGAGCCGCTGGCGCCGTTCAAGCAGAAGCTGAGTTTCCTGGGGGGCCTGCATCATCCCTCGGGGGTGAAGGCCGACCCCCACATGTGTTCCGACATGTGGCTGACCGGGGCCCCGCTGCACAACCCCAAGCCCGGGATGTTCAACAGCGTGGGGCTCGACCAGATGGTCGCCCTGCACACCAAGCAATACTGCCGGCAGCCCTCGCTGGTGCTGTCGATCGACGCCGGGGTGGGCTTCCTCTCGCGCACGGGGACCATCTCTTACAACATCGAAGGGAAGCCGATTCCGGCCGAGAACAACCCCCGGCAGGTCTTCGACCGGCTGTTCCGGGGAGACCGTTCCTCCCTGGCGGCGCAGCGTGAACAATTGCAGCGGCGGATCCGGCTGGTCGACGCGGTGCTGGAGAGCTCCCGCGCACTCAACCGGCAACTGGGTCAGTCGGACCGCGAGAAGATGGACCAGTACCTCACGTCGCTCGACGAGATTGAAGCCCGGCTCGTCGCCTCCGAGAAGTGGATCGACATCCCCCTCAAGACCCAGGACTACTCGCACCTCGATCTCGACGCCACTTCCGAAGGGGAACCGGCCGCCTACTACCGGAACATGTTTGACCTGATCGCCCTGGCGTTCGATGCCGACATCACCCGCTCGGTCGCCTTCATGCTCAATCGCGAAGATGGCATGGGGATCAGCGACACCTTCCCCATCAAGCTGGGGCTGGGACGAACCCATCACAACCTGTCGCATGCCGACGACCATGACGGCCAGCTGGCCTTCGCCAAATACGATCTGTTCCTCAGTGAGCAACTGGCCGGCTTCCTGAAACGGCTCGAGGGTTATCGCGACACCCAGGGGAGCGTGCTGGACAACACCCTTGTGCTGTTCGGCAGCGGGGCCCGCACCACCCACAACCCCACCAACCTGCCGACTCTGGTGGCGGGGGGGAACAATCTGGGAATCCGACACGGGGTGCACTGGCGGCAGCCCGACAGCCGCATGTCGAACATGTATCTCAGCATCCTGCGCACGCTGAAGATCGAGGTCGACTCGTTCGCCGACAGCACCGGGACTCTCACCGACTCGATCTTCCCGGTCTGAACCGCGCACCGCTCCCCGCCTCACTCCCGTCCCGGTTCCGCGAGACCCCGCATGGCCGGTGTTGCTGTCCGTTGTGGGGTTCTGGTGTTCGTCACGCTGGCGGCCGCGCTGGGGTGGAGCAGCCCAGTCCCCGGTGCCGAACTGGTCCCGCGGAAGCCCCGGATCATCATCGAGACCGATGCGGGGGGAGACCCCGACGACGAGCAGTCGCTCGTTCGCTTCTTGCTGTATGCCTGCGATTTCGAAATCGAGGGCATTCTCTGCACCCGTCCCGAGACGCTGCGTCCCGAAAACCTCAATCCGGAACCAACCGCGCTCGCGATTGTTCAACGGCTGCTGGCCGCCTATCGCGAAGTCTATCCCCGCCTTCGCCAACATGCCGACTTTCCCCGACCCGAGTTCCTCGAAGCCCGGACTGTGGCCGGGTACGACACGGTCGATGACGGCGTCGACCTGCTGCTGAAGGCTGTTGACCGGGACGATCCCCGCCCGCTGTGGTTCAGCAACTGGGGCACCAACGACGGCACCGTCAGCAGCCTCAAGCGGGCGCTCGACCGAGTCTGGGAACAGCGCGGCCCGGAGGGCTATGCCCGTTTCAAAAACCGGCTCCGTCTCTGCTCGGACGACCTGTTTGGCGAACACACCACCACCCACGAACCTCCCTGGCACACCTGGGTCTGGACCAAATTCCCCAACCTGGACGGCGGCCGGTGGTATCACCGGTTTGGTCCCCTCACCGCGCGGGCCGGCGGCTTCGATCTCGAGCGGGACCTGCTGAACGGGCACGGGCCCCTGGGAGCGCTGTATCCCACCAACACCCACCTTCGACAAAAAGAGGGAGACACTCCCGAGTTCCTGTATCTCATTCCCAACGGGCTGAACGAACCCGAAGAGCCGGGCTGGGGGTCTTGGGCGGGACGATTCGGCCGGCAGCCCGACGCCGGGGATCGGCGGTACTTCTGGCCCAACCTGCGGGACACTCGCGACGGGCGCACCCATCGCGACCTCACCCTGTTGCCGTGGGTGACGCACCTGCAGAATGACTTTCGCGCCCGGCTCGACTGGTGCGTGACCGACCGGGCCGAAGCGAATCATCCCCCGGTGGCCCGCGTGGCGGGGACCTTGCGGCCGGTGATGACCAGCGGCGAACGTCTGCAGCTCGACGCCCGGCCCTCGCACGATCCCGATGGCGACCGGCTGTCGTTCGAGTGGTGGCATTACCCCGAGGCGGGAACCTGCGACGTTCGGCACGTGCAGCTCAGCGGAGCGCGCACTCCCCAGGCCGAATTCACCGCTCCGGCCGTCCAGCAGGTGGAAACGATCCACCTGATCCTGATCGTTACCGACGCTGGCGAGCCGCCCCTCACGCGGTATCAGCGGGTGGTCATCACAGTCGAACCAGCGCAGAACTGACAGCATCCGCAAGCCCCCGGTGGACAGGTAGGTTTCCCGACGACCACGGTCGTCGCTTGAAGTGAGATCGCCGCTTCGTCACCATCTCGTCTCGGGAAATCTCCCGATCTGGAAAGCGTTCCCGAAGTCTGGCTGAAGCGGTCGGTGAACCGCGCGATCTGGGTGTGACTGTTCATCCACTGGCCCCCGTTCCTTTGACAAAGTTCAGCCATGACTGATTCGTCGTCCGCCGGTCACCCGTCTCAAGGCTCCCGCACTGCAACCTCCCGGGGCCAGGCGTTGAAACCCGCCCCCGTCTCCACTCCGCGCCGGGGTGGCGGACTGGGCCGCAAAGTCCTGGGGGTCAGTGTTCTGGGAGCCCTCGGGCTGGGGATTTTTCTGGGACAATATTTGCCGAAGCTGGGGCTGTTTCCGGGCGGCAGCGGCATTGGGCTCGGCGAGTCCGCCCCACCGACCGGCATCAAGAACACCGAAAACAACCCTTCCGAGTCGACCGCGCTGGCAGCGACTCCCGATGCCGAGCAGCCCCGTCCCGACGGCACAGCTCCCATCACGGTCCGGATCGATGGTCATGACTTCGTCCTCATCGATGCCGCCGGACAAGCGCAGACCGCCTCACTCGAAGAAATCGTGAAGGCCATCCAGACCGCCGAGCCCAATCCCCGCGGCTTGCGGGTCCGCATCGCCCCCACCCCCGAAGCCCGCGCCAAGAGCGAAAGCGATCTCAAAGAGGCGCTGCGGTCCGCCGGGATCCCCGAGACCGAAATCGTCTGGAGCGAGTGAGCACGCGGGGCAACCTTCCCGTTGGACTGATCTCTCGCCGTCTCGGCAATGGCGCCAGGTGGGTGATCTCTCTGACGCCGGTCCAGCGCCCACGACCCTACGGCACCACGTTCCAGGTGGGGTGCAGCTGGCGGATCCGTTGCTTTCCGGCAGCGGTCAGTTTCGAACGACTCAGTTTCAGCACCTGCAGAGCGGGAAACCCGGTCACACCCTCCCAGCCGGCATCGGTCACTCCCGTTCCCGTCAGATCCAGAGATTCCAGCCGCGGCCACGTCTGCAGGCTCCGCACCGTTTCGTCCGTCACCAACGGACCGGCGAATCCCTCGCCGAAGACCAGTGTCAAATCCCGCAGCGTGTGCAATCCCGCCAGCGCCGCAATCCCCCGATCGGTGATCGGCAACAGGCTGAGATCGAGCCTCTGCAATTTCGGAAACCGGACCAGCTCGGCCAGGCCCGCATCCGTTACCCGGTTCCCCGCCAGGTTCAGCAACCGCAGATCCGGCAGCTCCTGCAACCGACCCAGCCCGCCGTCGGTCAGCATCGATTTTTCAAATCCGGTCTTCGCCAGCGACAGAGCCCGCACACCCCGGCAGTCGGTCAGCATCGCCACCGCGGCATCATCCACTCCGTCACACAAATCGAGATCCAGCACCTGCAACCTGGGAAGCTGCGCCAGCCGCCGCAGTTCCTCACCCGTCACACTCGTCCCTGCCAGGCCCAGCCAGCGCAACTGTGGCGCCTCGGCCAACGCGGCCCAGGCCCCCTCATCGAGTCGGCGGCAGTGGTCGAGCTGCAGTCCCACCACTCCCGGCAACGCGACCAACTCCCGCAACCCCTCGGCCGTTACCGGGGCCTCGACCAGCGAGACCAACCACTCCCCCGGGTGCTGCGCCAGCGTAGCCAGAGCCGCAGCCGGGACCCGGCCCTGCGGCACCTGCTTTGGTTCGAGCAGGGCCACCCTCAACGCGTCCCTCAGAGCCGCCCCCGGCTCACCAGCTTCCCCTTCCGGTTCCAGCCCAGGCAACAATCGATGGGACCAGCCCACCGGCGCGGGCCCCCAATTCCCCTCATCCCAGCGTACCGCCCGCAGTGAGATTGTCATCGTGTTCGCGGGATCGTCCCCCTCCGGAGTGCGACTCTCTCGCTCCGCCACCGTCCACGCTGCCAGGTCCTCCTGTTCCCGCAGCAACAGCCGGCCGTTGGAAACCACTGGATGGGCCCAACTGTCATTCCCCGCCCCGGGAATCCGCAGCGTGCCGGTCACCTGAAACCCCTCGGCATCCGCGGCGAGCAGCGCGACCAATCCATCCTGGTACCGAAAATAGAACCGACCGTCGGCCCAGATCACGGCAGCCGAGCCGGTCCCCGGCCCCCGGCGCTTCCACAGAATCTCCCC
>JBKCTR010000075.1:0-10998 GCA_046318755.1 Planctomycetaceae bacterium | reverse complement strand
GACACCACTTTGGGGAAACGCGTTGTAAAGACTGGCCCGCATACCCCCCACGCTGCGGTGTCCCTTCAGTCCGTCCAGACCTTCGCGGGTTGCCCGCTTGAGGAACGCGTCGTCGAGCGCCGGCTGTCCGGTGACAAACGTCACATTCATCAGACTGCGGCTACCCGGTTCGGCGGTGGCACGGAACAATCGGCTTTGATCGAGGTAGGCGTAAAGTTTTCCAGCCTTCTCTTCGTTCCGGCGGGCCATCGCCGCCAGGCCTCCCTGCGACTTGAGCCACTTCAGCATCAGCCCCAGCACGTAGATCCCGAAGGTCGGAGGCGTATTGTAGAGCGAGTTCTCGTCGGCGTGCGTGCGGTATTGCAGCATCGTCGCCAGATCTTTTGGCCCCTGTGCCACGAGGTCCTTGCGGATGATCACCACCGTGACTCCCGAAGGCCCCAGGTTCTTCTGGGCTCCCGCGTAAATCACCCCATACTTCGACACATCGAGGGGACGGCTGAAGATGTCGCTGCTGGCATCGCAGACCAGCGGCACACCCGCGGGGGGCGTCGGTTCGTGGGGGAACTGGGTGCCGAAGATGGTGTTGTTGGACGTGAAGTGCACGTACCGCGGCTGGGGGCTGTACTGGCAGGTGGTGGGGATGTAGCAGAAGTTGCGATCGGCACTGCTGCAAGCCTCGTGGACGTGGGAGACCCGCCGGGCTTCCACCACCGCCTTTTGCGACCACATTCCGGTCACGAGATAGTCGGCTGTTTCCCCTGGCGACAGCAGATTCAGGGGAATCATCGAGAACTGCAGCGAGGCACCGCCGGTCAGGAACAGCACCTCGTGGCTGTCGGGGACCTGTCCCAACTCGCGAATCAGAGAGACCGCCTCTTCGTGCACCGCGAGGTAGGCTTTGCCCCGGTGCGAGTGCTCGAGGATTCCGATTCCCGTCGAGCCCAGGCTGAGCAGGTTTTCGCGGGCTTCCTCCAGAACCGACTCGGGGAGACAGGCGGGGCCTGCCGAGAAATTGAAAATGCGCTGCGTCATTCCGGTGTGTTCACAGAGACAGTTATGGAATCTTGTGTGCAGTGTGTCGCTGATTCCAGACACAGATGCTATACCGTGGGCAGAGTGGAACCGTCAATCACCGGGTGAGTGTGTGGCATGGAACGTGGCGTGATTTTCGACATGGATGGCGTGCTGGTCGACTCGTACCAGGCGCATTGGGAGAGCTGGCGGGTGATGGCGGCCGAGATTGGGCAAGCACTCACAGAGGCGCAGTTTGCCCAGACTTTTGGGCGGACGAGTCGGGAGATCATCGCGGCGCATTGGGGCGCGGGGATGCTCAGTCCGGCCCAGATTTCACAGTTTGATGAACGCAAGGAACATTTGTACCGAGAGATGGTGGAGCGGGAGTTTCCGGCGATGGATGGTGCGGCCGAATTGATTCGCAACTTGGCGGAGGCGGGGTTTCGCCTCGCGATTGGCTCGTCGGGGCCCCCTGAAAATGTGGCGCTGGTTATTGATCGACTGGGGGTCGAGGACGTCTTGCAGGCGAGTGTGACTGGTCGGGATGTGAGCCGCGGCAAACCCGATCCGGAGGTGTTTCTGACGGCGGCCGGCCGGTTGAAATTGTCACCTGCCCAGTGTGCCGTGGTGGAGGATGCCCCGGTGGGGATCACCGCGGCGAACGCGGCGGGGATGGCCAGTATTGCTCTGGTCAGTACGGGGCACACGCCGGAGAGCGTGGCCCATGCCCGCCAGATTGTCATGAGTCTGCGTGAGTTGTCGGCTGAATCGATTGCCCGGTTGATTGAGAGCCGAACGGTTTGAGTTCGGAGAAACGTGAGAAAATCCAGTGATTTTGAACAGGATTTGAGATTGCCCCGACCGACTTGATAGGTAAACTTAGGAAAGCAGGGAAGTTGCGCGCTGTGTCAAATGGAATGTGGTCATTTGAGTTGGAGAAGTTCTCATGTTGTTGAACTTGGGTCGGAAACGGTGGCTGGCGTGCGTCGCCACCGTGGTGGCTGGGTTGTCACTCAGCGGAGGCATGGTTTTCGCCCAGGGGAAGGGGGCCTCTGGCTCGCGTCGTCCGGGGCAGGGAACTCAGACCAACGGTGACCTGAAACCAGGTTTTGACCCGGTTTTCAGCGGTCGACAGTCACTTCCAGGCGCCAAGGGAGCCGCTGCGCAGCCCGGTGCCGGTGCGAAAAAAGTTGGGCCCGCTGCGGGGGCCGGGGCTCGCGTTGGTGGTCAAGGCGGGGTGATTTTACCGCCCGGCGGAGGTGTGGTGGCTGGACAGCCCGATGACGATCTGTATCCCGTGCCCGCTCAGGCCGTGGTCGACAGGGCCGTCAAGGCTCAACGGAGTGTGCGGAAGGGACTGTTGGCGAAGGCCGGCGTGATTGGCGTGGGAACCTGTCTGGAAGAGGATGGGACAGTTGTCATCAAGGTGATGCTCAATGGCATCGACAAGCCCCAGCTTCCGAAAGCTGTGGATGGCGTCAAAGTGATCAGCGAGGTGATCGGCGAATTCCGACCGATGCAGACAATGATCCCGCCGGCGGGGCCGGCGCGCCAACGCCGTCTTCCCCGACCGGTTCCCATCGGTGTTTCGGCATTTCCCTATGATGCCGACATTTGTGCCTCCGGAACCCTGGGTTGTCGCCTGCGGGGTCGCAATGGCTTCTTTTACGCTCTCAGCAACAACCATGTGTTTGGGCTTGAGAACGAGGCCACTCCCGCAACCACAATCACCCAGCCCAGCAGCGGTGATGACAATTGTCCTCTGGCGCTGCTCAATGAAAACGCGTTGGGAACGGTTGCCGGTTTCGTGACTCTGACATTCGACGAAGCCGAACCCAACCTGGTCGACGCCGCTGCGATCTTTACCGAGCCAACCCTGACCGGGGTCTCGACTCTGCCGGACGGTTACGGCACTCCCCGTTCGACCACTGTGAAGGCCTATCTGGGTCAGCGGGTGCAGAAATACGGTCGTACGACCGGCTATCGCGTGGGGGTGGTCACTGGGATTGATCTGACCGTCGGTCCGGTTGGCTACGATGCTGGAGACGCCTACTTCGTTGAGACGATTGAGGTGACGGGGACCCCTTCGTCGTTGTCTCTGGGGGCCCCGGGCGATTCCGGTTCACTGGTGGTGGACATGAATCGCAATCCAGTGGGTTTGTTGTTCGCAGGTGGTGGATTCCCGATTGTCCGAACCCTGTGCAATGACATTGACAATGTCATGAGTGCGATGCGGCTCACCTTGAGGGATCCCACGCTGGTGATCGACGACAGCACCCCGACCATTCCTCCGGGAAAAGTCGGAAACGCCAGCCCTCTGGTTCCCGTTTCTCCTCTGCTGCCTGTGGTCCCTTAATTGCGGGTCAATGCTCGGACCGAAACCGGTTTCGAGGCATTCGAACCTGAATCAAAAAACAACCCCCGGGAGAGTTTCCGGGGGTTGTTTTTTTGTTGACCCGGGAGAGTTCCCCAGTTTCCCCAGATTCCCCAGCACGGGGCTGCGGAACCACTTTCCCGAAGAGTTCGACTGTTCCGCCTGTGCGGCCTCTGTCGATGAAAGGAGTCACGCGACGGCTGGCAGCAGGGACTGCCGGGAAGGAGACCGGCGCGACTCGCTTCAGGCCACTTCCAGGGAAGGGTGGGCATGCCGTCGATTTCCTGTCGTCGCACGCACGAGCTGCTGCTGTGGGGGGTGGCGGCCGCCGGTTCGTTGTTGGCCAGTGGAACAACCCTGTTCGCCCAGACCGGCGGCGAGGTGATTCGCGCCCACGAAGAGACTGCACCTGCCGATGAGCCGACGGTGTTCGGCCGCGTGGTGCAGGCCGGTGCCAAGGTGCTGGGAAAAGGATCCAAGGCAGCCTCTGAAAAAGAGATACTCGATGCGGAGCCGAAGGGCTCGTCCAGTTCCGCCGACCGCAAAAAGGCTCTGGCCCTGATTCCCCAAGAGCACCTGACCGCCGAACAACGCGAGCGGGTCGCCTCGATCACCAAGAACGTCAGCTACTACCGTCGGCTCCCCAAGGTGTCATTCCCGGTCGAGCCCGAGGTCTACAGCTACTTTCTGGCGCATCCCGATGTGGCGGTGAGTGTCTGGCGGGCGATGGAAATCTCGAAGGTCGAGATGTATCAGACGGGACGTTTTGAGTATGAGGCCGACGCGGGGGATGGCTCGGTCGGTGCGATTGAAATTCTCTACAGCCAGGGAGATCTTCACCTGGCGATCTGCGAGGGGTCTTTCACCAGCCCGCTGTTGAAGCAGCCGATCGAAGCCCGGTCGCTGCTGTTGCTGCAGACCAGCTTTATCACCGAGCCGGATGGAACGGTCTCTGTCACTCATCGAGGGGATCTGTTCATCAGCTTTCCCGCACAGACCCTGGATGTGGCGGCGAAGGTGTTTTCTCCCCTGACGGTGACGCTGACCGATCGGACTTTTACCGAGGTCAGCATGTTTGTGCGGATGATGTCACTGGCGATGTCGCGCCGGCCCGACTGGGTCGAGCAGGTCGCCGCGAAGATGAATGGGGTTCCGGAGCTGCGCAAACAGCAGATGCTCGATCTGACCTCGGCGATGCACGTGCGGGCCATTCAGCGGGCGGCCGACCAGGCTGGTTTGGAGTTGGGAGAGTTCCCGGTCGGACAACCCACCTCGGCGTCGGCCTCTGTCCCGGCTCCAGGCGGGCGAGCCGAGATTGCGTCGCCTCCCCGGCGGCTCCCCTCCCGCGGACCTGCGACACCGTGACGCAAGCCTCGAGTGCACTTCGGTTGTGATAAACGACCGACGGTTTGTGGGTGTTTGGCACGGGCCTTTCGGTTAGCGGCAAGGCCGCTTCGCAGCGGTACGAATCGTGGCACCGGTTCGATTCGCACGGCGTTCTGGCACAGTGCGCAGCGAAAGCGGTTGCCAGGGAGTGTGTCAGAACGTAAACTCAAAAAGTCAGAAATTGTGCAGTGAGTGATCGGCCCATGCAGCAACTACCGCGGATTTTGGTCGTGGGATGTGGCGTGAACTCTCAGCCGTTGAGAGAAGCGCTGATTGGCCGTTGCGAGGCTCTGGAGGCCGATTCTGGTCTGGAAACGACCTCTGCGGAATTCGTATCCCGTCTGATCGCAGGAGAGTTCGAGGCAATCTGCGTGCCGACGCCGACCAAACACCTCGAAGCCTTGGCCGGGGCTCTGTTGCTGCCCGAGTCGGGGGGCATTCTCTCTGCTCTTCCCGATGGAATCGCCGTTCTCGATCTGCGACTGCAGATTGTCTGGTGCAATGCTGCGATGGACCGCCTCGTGGGGGGGCTGGCGGTGCGCGGGAGGTCGATTCAGGAGTTGTTTCCCGGAGAGTTCCTGCCGGGGGCCGATCCCAGTCCCTTCCTGACCGCTGGAGAGACGCGGCAGTCGTCGCGGACCCAGTTGGACCTCGGAGAGCGGGGCTTCGTGCAGTTGGATGTGGTGCCAGTGGGGTGGTCGGCTTCTGGAGAGGTCGGTCACTTCGTGGTGGTTGTCCGGGACATCACCCAGGAAACCCGTCGCCAGCGAAAGTTGAGCGCGATCTTCGAAGCCGGGCTCGAGTTGGGGGACATGTCGGCCGAAGATCTGCGCGACATGTCGGTCGAAAACAGGATCGATCTGCTGAAGGCGCAGATCATTCACTGTACGGCGGGGGTGCTGGAGTATGAGACCGTCGAGATCCGGCTGTTGGAGCGGGATTCGAACCGGTTGATTCCCCTGTTGAACGTGGGGATGCTGCCCGAGGCGGCCGCTCGCGAGTTGTATGCCTTGCCCGAGGGGAATGGAGTGACCGGCTTCGTGGCCGCCCACGGGCAGAGCTATCTGTGCAAGGATTCGCTGCATGATCCGCTGTATCTGGCGGGGGCGGCGGATGCACGCAGTTCATTGACAGTCCCGATCCGGTGGAATGAGCGGACGTTGGGGACTTTCAATGTGGAAAGCCGACAGCCGAACGCCTTTTCACAGCAGGATCTGCAGTTCCTCGAGCTGTTCGGACTGGAAGTGGCGGTGGCGATCAACCGCCTCGACCTGCTGACCGCCGAGAAGATCACCACGGCACGCGAAAGCACCGGGCGGATCATGAACGAGGTCGCACAACCGGTCGATGCCATGTTGAACGACGCGGTCTGGATCCTCGACAAGTACATTGGGCACGACCCCGAAGTCGCCCAGCGGCTGCAGCAGATCATCGCCAAGGCCCGGGAAATCAAGCAAAAGATCCAGGCCACCGGCGAGCAGTTGACGCCTGAGGGGACGGCCGAGTTGTCGCGGGTCCGCCAGCGGCCGCGGTTGCATGGAAAACGCGTACTGGTGGTCGACAACGATGCGGCGGTTCGCCAGCGGGCCCATGAACTACTGGAACCCTACGGATGTTCGGTCGAAACAGCGCACGACGGGGCGGAAGCCCTGTTGATGGTCAAGAACCTCTCGTATGACGCCGTTCTGGCCGACATTCGCCTCCCCGATATGAGTGGTTCCGAGTGCTTTCGGCGGGTGCGAGCGATCCGCGCCGACATTCCCATCGTGCTGATGACCGGGTTCGGGTATGACCCCGGGCATTCCATTGTCAAAGCCCGCGAAATGGGCATGCGGGGCGCGTTGTACAAGCCTTTCAAGCAGGAAATGTTTCTCGAAGAAGTCGAGAAGGCGGCCAACAATTACTCGGCCACGATTGTCAATCAGGGGAGTTCGGCCGGCTCAACGGCGGCCGACGCGCGACTGCCGGGTTGAGTCGGCGGCCACCCCGGTCCGAAAGGGCTGCCGTGGGACACGATTCAATGGGTCCGTTTTCCCACGGAACAGTGGTCTGACCTTTTCGGGTCGAGGCCGAACTGGGCTGTCACCGGTTCCGGCCGCGACGGGAAACTGCGACAGGCCGGGAACCAATTTGCCCCCCCAGACTCCCCGATTCCGCGACCTGAAGCGGAACAATCGCCGGGCATGCTGGCAATCGGTATCATCCCGCCAAAGGTGGCTCGGGTTGGTTCTCGGTCCCCCCGGTCTCTCGCCTGTCCCGATTGGAGGCTCCCCATGTGGCGGCGCTGGTTGACGGTCTGTCTCTGTGGTTTCGCCTGCCTGTCCGGCAACCTGTGGGGGGATGAGTCCGAGCCGCTCAAAGAGGCTCTGTCGGTTCCGTTGCTCGCGCCAGGTCAAAACCTGCGTGAGATTCAGGAGTTTACGGCCAGCCGCATTCCCCCGCTCCCCACGGTGACCACCCGGGAGGCTTGGGAGCGCGAGGCGGCACGTCTGCGGTCCGAGGTGCTGGATCGGGCTGTTCTCCGTGGCGCCGCTGCCGCCTGGCGGCGCGCTCCGTTGCGGGTCGAGTGGCTCGACGAGCTTCCCGGCGGGCCGGGCTACACCATCCAACGTCTGCGCTACCAGGCCCTGCCCGGGATGTGGATTCCCGCCTTGCTCTATCGCCCCAGTCACCTCTCGGGACGGGCACCGGTGTTCCTCAACGTGAACGGTCATGATCCGGTCGGCAAGGCTGTCGACTACAAGCAGCTGCGGTGCATCAACCAGGCCAAACGTGGAATCATCGCTCTCAATCCCGAAGGGTTCGGCATGGGGCAACTCCGTGGCGAGGGCTATGTCCACGGCCGGATGAACCAACTCGACCTGTGCGGGACCAGCGGACTCGCCCCCTTTTACCTCGCACTCGAGCGAGGGCTTGATGTGCTGCTGTCTCTCCCCGAGGCCGACCCCGAGCGGGTCGGGGTGGCCGGGCTCTCGGGCGGCGGCTGGCAGACCATTGTGATCTCGGCGCTCGATCCGCGGGTGACGCTCTCCAATCCCGTTGCCGGTTACTCCAGTTTCTTCACGCGAGGGAAGAACTTCGGCGACCTGGGAGATTCCGAGCAGACACCAGTCGATCTGGCCACTGTGGCTGATTATTCGCACCTGACCGCGCTGCTGGCCCCCCGGCCCACCCTGCTGACCTACAACCTCAACGACAATTGCTGTTTCAAGGCCGATCACGCACTGCCACCGCTGCTGGCGGCCGCCCGGCCCGTGTTTGGTCTGTACGACCGGCAGGACCACCTGCGATATCACATCAATGCCGAACCGGGTGATCACAACTTCCAGCAGGAAAACCGGGAGGCGCTCTATCAAATGATTGGCACGCACTTCTTCCCGGAACAAAGGGAATACAATGCGCGGGAATTGCCCTCGACGGCGGAGCTCAAGACACCCCAGCAACTGAACGTTCCCCTCCCGGAAGACAACGCCACCTTATCGTCGCTGGCCCGCGATTTGGCGGCACAGCTTCCCCGGCAACCGCAACTGCCAGGCGGTGTGGCTGCCGCGCGGGAGTGGCAGTCCACCCGTCGCTCCGTACTGCGTCGGCTGGTGAAGGCTTCCCCCATCCAGCCGACTGCGCAACTGCGAGATCGCCGCAGGGTGGGGTCGGTCGATGCCCGGTTCTTCCTTGTGACACCCACCCCGGGTTGGACCATCCCCGCAGTGGTCTTCACCCCCGCGAGTCCCCTCGGGACCACTCTGGTGGTGGCCGATCGCGGTCGCAGCAATCTCGCCGACGTGGTGCAGTCGTTGTTGGCCAGCCAGGAAGAGGTGTGCGTGGCCGACCTGCTCTTCACTGGAGAATGCAGCCAGGGAAATCGCGACTACCTGTTTGGATTGCTGTTTTCCGCCGTCGGCGAGCGGCCCTTGGGGATGGCCGCCAGCCAGGTGTCCGGTCTGACCAGTTGGCTCGCACAACTCTCTGGTCGCGAGCGGGTTTCGATCCGGTCCGATGGTCCCCGAGTGTCACTGTCCGTGCTCACTGCGGCGGCACTCGATCCACCCACCCTGGGTGACGTGCAGCTTCGTCAATCGCTTGGCAGTTTGCAGGAGATTCTGGAGCGCAATCTGCGCGTGGAAGACGGGGTGGAACTCTTTTGCTTCGGCCTGCTGGAAGAGTTTGATGTCGTGCAACTGGCGGCCTTGTCGGCTCCCCGCCAGGTTGAGTTCCTGGAGATGTCGCCTCGGCAAGAATCCGTGCTGGCCCCTGTGGGGGCCTTCCGCAAACTGCTGGAAAACCGTTAGAGGGCCGGGTCTGGCGCCAAGGCGTGGTTCCCATGAGGGGGCTGTCGGCGGTTTTGGAACGCTCAACGCATCGCGTCGTTGACCGCTCCCTGCAGCATGCCGACGTACCAGAGTGCAATCCGAAAGATCACAAACACGATGCATCCGGCCACCAGCAGCCAAACCCCGTAACTGGCAACCGTGGCGAGGGTCGACAAAGACCGCCGGGCCTGGTCTTCGAACTCTGGACTGAGCCTCTGCAGGGTTTCGGGAATTGTGCCCGAGGTCTCGGCCACCTGCAGCATCTGCAGGAAATCTTCTGGAAAAAGATCGGTCTGGGCCAGTGCCTCCGTCAGCTCATCCCCCGACATCACCCAGTGGTTCACTTCGTCACTCACTCCGGCGAAGGCACCGTTACCCGTCGCCTTCAGTGAAACGTCCAGTGATTTCGTCAGCGGCATGCCCGTCTGTTGGGTTAAACCCAACGCCCACGAGAACCGGGCCAGCGCGAACGACCGCAGGCAGCTTCCCACGACCGGGATTTTCAGCAACCACCCATCGAGGGACCGCTTGGTTGCAAAGGATTCCGACAGGACAAAATATGCCAAGGTGATGATCCCCAGTACCGCCGCCACAGTCCCCAGAAATTTCAGCGCCCCGGCCGGGCCATACAGACCCAGCCCCAGCACATCCAGCGGCTTGTTTCCCCCTGCCGAGGCGATCAACCCCAGGACGAGAATCATCAGGGCAATGATGCCGATCGCGGCGATCAGTTGGATCACCGGCAGGGCGATGGTTCCCAGAAAGGTACGCCGGAGTTTCGCGAGATTCTCGTAGTGGCTGGAAAGTCCGTTGAGGATCTCGGGCAGGGCCCCCGTGTGTTCTCCGATCGTGACCAGATCGGTCATCAGTGGGGGGAAGTAGCCCTGCCGTTCCCGCAAGGCCTCGCTGATTTCCGCCCCTTCCTGGACCCGCTGCCGCACGGCACCCAGATGGTCACGGCAGCGAGCGTCACCCGTCTTGCGGGAGAGCACATCAAGGGCCTTCATCAGCGGGACCCCCGAATCGAGCATGGTGGCCAGCGACTTGCAGAGCGTGGCGGCGGTTTTTAGCGGGATGCGGGGCGCGAGGAACGGAAGACGAACAGCCATGGGGGCGTTCCGGAAAAGGGTTCGGCACAGCCAGCCGGGGCTGTTGAGGGCGGCAGATCAGTCAGTATCGGTGCAGTTTAGTCAACCCGGTCTCTGAGTCGACAGGGGAAGTGAACCCGTCTGGCAACACGGTTGTCTGCTT
Organism: Planctomycetaceae bacterium; assembly: GCA_046318755.1. GTDB lineage: Bacteria > Planctomycetota > Planctomycetia > Planctomycetales > Planctomycetaceae > UBA10511. Next base: position 660 of record JBKCTR010000075.1, on the reverse strand, counting down.
AGCGTGTGGCCGAAAGACCGCTTGAAAGTCTCTGTGGAGGTCGCGGGCAGCACTCGGGACGGGGTCACCTCCCGTTGAGAAGCGGTCCATTGATTGACGGTCGGTCGGCTGTTAAAATTTGCGTACATTCCCGGAGAGATGGCAGAGTGGTCGAATGCACCGGTTTGCTAAATCGGCGTAGAGGTTAATTCCCCTACCGCGGGTTCGAATCCCGCTCTCTCCGCTTGTTTTTGAGAAGCGCTTTCTCGGTGTTACTGAATGTTTTTCCCGTCTGTCAGGACGGGATTGGCTTGCCCGAACACTCCGCGGCCTTGGCGAGTCGAATGGTTTGCAATTCCTAATGAGATAATCTCCTTGGTGCTGCGGCCACCCCGACCATTTACGCATCTTCTCTTTGGCTTTGGCACTTCTTTGGCTTTGGCACTGGGGGCTCATGCGGCTGAGAAGTTTTGTCCGCTCGATGGGGATGGTTGAGCGAAGTTATGACATGGCTTCCGCTTGATCGAGAATGCTTCCTGGGCTCTGCATGGCGCGAGTTCTGTGCTGGCTCAATTCATACGGTTCCTGATTATCTGGCGAAGATTGGCCGCTCGCCAAGTTTTTGAACCGAAACGCCGTCGGCCGCGGTGTTGATCTCTGGGTTCCGCAGGTTGCCCGTGT
>JBKCTR010000074.1:0-5045 GCA_046318755.1 Planctomycetaceae bacterium | reverse complement strand
ACGCATCGCTCCCCCGACCGCCCGGCGCGGCTCTGGGGCCGCGAGGTCGCACAACACCCTTCCGGTTGGAGTGGTGACCACCATGCGCCCCGCGCGTTGGTCGAGATAAACACGGATTCTCAAACGGCCGCCCGGCTCACTGAGTCTCTGCACCGGTTGCTGGATGATCCCCCGCTTCGACTCGGCCAGGGCTAACAATTCGCCACGGAACACTTCCAGGTTGAACGGCCTGAGATTTTCGGGGTTGGCCACCGGTTCCTCTTCCGGGGGAGCTTCCAGTCTGGGATCCCTCGGCAGGATCGCGTCGGGCTCGCCATCGGCCGGGTTGGCCCCTGGGGTTCGGACCCCCCACTGCAGTCCGAAGTTCGGTCGGCCTCGCCAACTGATTTCGAGGTCACTGACAGACTTTTCAGGGACCCCCACATCGCCACACAAAATGCCCGGTCCTTCGAGATGCAGTGCGCCCCGACGGTCGAACGCCTGCGAACGCCCCCCTTCATCGCGCCATCCCCGCAGCCCGTCGAGTCCCTGGTAGGCCACAGTGGCCAGGCCCGATCGGCGTCTCAGTTCGACCACCGCTCTGCCGTCCAACACGATGTCCGCAGAACCCACCAACCCGTGCAAGACGACCTGTTGGCGGTCAAACGAGACCAGCCGCCCGCGGACTTGGCTCCCATCGTCGAGGAGGGCTTCCCAGAACTCTTCGGGCAGGGAAAGCGTGCGGGGCATCGCTCGTGAGTAGCTGGCGGCCACCCCGGCGGGAAGGCGCAGTGGTTCCTCGAACACCGGGGTGCTCCATAGACCCGCCCCCGTCCTCGAGACGGTCTGCCAGTGGGCGTCGAACTGGCTGCCATCACGCAGCCGAAGCACACCGTGCGGTGTCTCTTCCGCCCCGGCGATGGGCAGCCTGCCCAATAGGTTCAGGCCGAGGACCAGCAAGAGTCCAACCAGTCTCTTCAACACCCGTTGGTGATTGACGTGCGGGGGACCCATGCAATGACAACGCGACCAGCGAGGGAGAATGGAGAGCTCTTGACCAAATCATACCAGATTTGCCTGTGGGCGATGGGCTGGTTGGGGTATTGACCGGAGTCGAGATGGCGAGATCCACGGCGGCCACAAATATCGGCAGGGGCGCGGTTCGCGTCCCTCAGGCGAGTCGACGCCCGCGACGCGGCACCACTACACTCCAGGGACCGTTCCCGCGTTGGTCTTCCGGATTGTTCATCCTCTGGCCCCGAAACCGTGCGTCTGCCCATGGCCGACTTACATCGCGACTGCCGTGTTCCCGCCATTCCCCCCCTTGCGGGATTGTGTTCACTCACCGAGGCCCTGAAACCGGGTCTGTCGGTCGAGGAGTGCGTTTCGTGGCTGAAACGGCTCCATTACGTGTGGCGGCGCTTGCATGAAATCTTCACGGGGCGGATCACGTCGGAACCATTGTTTGAGCTGAAAACCGCCTTCAGCCATCAGGGCTGGATCTGTGCCGAGCATGCGGGTGCCCTGCGCACCCGTGTCAGTGAATTGCGGGAACCACCGCTGGGGCTGGATGTGGTTCCCCATGCGGGCCTCGAATGGGTACTGGATGAATTGCGGAGCGCCCCCGACGGAGCCACCTTTTGCCAGGGGGTGTACGGGGTGGTCTTGCCGGCGCTGAACGAGGCGATTGCCGAGTATCTCGACACGACCAATCCCCTGGCCGACGCCCCCTCGGTTCGTGTGCTCCGGTTTGCGCAGTTGGAATTGGAGCAGTTGCTCTCGTTCGGGTCACAAGCCTGCTCGGCCCTGACCGAGATCGGTCTGGAACCAAGCACTGCGTGGTGCGGGGCGCTCACGACCGCCCTGGCGGCAGCCGGGGAAATCTCGGGGCGGAGGCCCCCTGGGGGCGAAACTCCCCCCCGCCAGTTCAGTCGCCATCCCTGGCAATACGACCGGATTCCGCAACGCGACTCACGATTTCACGATCCATACAACGCCGGAGTGAATCCCGAGGCCTTTCTCTACGACACGCGGTTCTCTCCCCGCGACAAGACCCTGGTGTTGTTCTACAAGCGTTTGCGCGAGATCGATGTTCCCGAGATGCTGGCCAGCCTGCTGGTGGAGTCACCCGAGAAACCGTGGGGATTCCACCAGGCGATGGCCCGCCAACTCTGGGATGAAGCCCGCCACGCCCTGATGGGTGAGGTCGGTTTCGCGGCCCTGCAGGTCGATTGGCGACAGATTCCAGTCAATTTCACTTGGTCGCTGAACCTGAACACACAGTTGTCACCCCAAGAGCGGCATGCGGTGTTGTTCTTCATCGAGCAGGGCCTGATGCCCAAGACGGGCAAGCGGTTTGAGTGGGAGGTGGCCCAAGCCTCGGGAGTCCCCATCGCGGCGGTGTTCCAGGACTTCGATTGGGCCGATGAGGTGCTGCACTCACAACTGGGGCGCGAGTGGTACGTCAAAGAGTTCGGTGATCTGAACTCCGCCCTGGCGTATGGGGACCGCTGTTGGTCGAAAGTGATGAGTCACTGGCACGAATACCGCGATCAGGGGCTGACGGAACACAGAAACTGGTGGCCAGAGGTCTACTCTCAGGCTTGTACGACTTGGGGAACCCCCTGTGACCCCCGGGCGTTGGAGTTTCATGAGACCTACGAAACGATGCGGGCCGATTTGAAGGAGATCCGCGGCTCGAACTGAGGGTGTCCGCCCGCTGACGGCCCCTTCAAAAATGTACGCTTGACACCCATATTTATCATGCGTATATACGTGCTACTCCGTTCATAGCCACTGGCAAAACATGCCGTCACGGTGTCAGTCGCTGGTTTTCCTCGTCGAACAAGTCACCGGTCGAACAAGTCACCGTGCGATAGGAACACGCCATGGACCAGATTCTGAAGATTCTGAAACAGTATTGGGGATACGACAGCCTGCGGCCACTGCAGGGTGAGGCGATTGCCGCGGTCCTGGAGGGGCGGGACTCGGTGGTGGTCCTGCCGACAGGAGGGGGGAAATCGCTCTGTTATCAGGTGCCGGCACTGATCAAGCCGGGGATGGCGGTGGTGATTTCCCCCCTGATCTCGCTGATGAAGGACCAGGTCGACGCGCTGCGGGACTGCGGCATCCCCGCGGCTTTCGTGAACAGCACCTCCAGTGCCGACGAACGCCGGCAGATTGCCCAAGACGCGCGGTCGGGGCACCTGAAACTGCTGTATCTCTCTCCCGAGCGGTTGATGACCGACCGCATGCTCGAATTCCTGCGGGGCATTCAAGTCAGTTTCATTGCGGTCGACGAGGCACACTGCATCAGCGACTGGGGACACGACTTTCGTCCGGAGTATCGGATGATGGGTCGGTTGAAGAGCCTGTTTCCCGGAATTTCAGTCCACGCCCTCACCGCGACGGCGACGCCCCGGGTTCGGGAAGACATCGCCCGGGAACTGCATTTGAAAGACGCGCAGATTCTGGTCGGATCGTTCGATCGGCCCAACTTGGTTTATCGGGTGCAGCGCCGTACCGATCGCCTGCGACAGATTCTCGAAGTACTGCAGTCGAAGCGGGACGAATCGGGCATCATCTACTGCATTCGCCGCAACGATGTTGATGAGGTCTGCGAGGCCCTCAATCGGGAGGGGTATCGGGCGGCCCCCTATCATGCGGGGATGACCGACGTCGCCCGGGCGCGCAACCAGGAGGCGTTTCTCAAGGACCGCGTACGGATCATCGTGGCGACCGTGGCATTTGGCATGGGCATCGACAAATCGGACGTGCGGTTTGTGATTCATGCGGGCGCACCGAAGTCGATCGAGCACTATCAGCAAGAGTCCGGGCGAGGAGGACGCGACGGATTGGAGGCCGAATGCTGGCTGTTCTACACCTCTGGCGATTTTCATTCGTGGCGCAAACTGCAAGCCGACCTGCCCACCGACGCCTATGAAATCGCCCTGCAGATGCTTTCGGGCATCGAACGGTTCTGCGCGGCGGGAACCTGCCGCCACCGGGCACTGGTCGAGCATTTCGGGCAAGACTACGCCCCGGCCAACTGCCAGGCGTGCGACGCTTGCCTCGCCGAGCTGGACGAACTTCCCGATTCCCTGGTGATCGCGCAGAAGATTCTCTCGAGCGTGGTGCGGCAGGGGGAAAATTTCGGCGCGGAGTACACCGCCCAGGTGCTGGTGGGGGCCATGGAACAACGAATCCGCGACAACGGACACGACCGCCTGAAGACCCATGGACTGCTCAAGGGAACCGATCGGAAAGCGATTCGTGAATGGATCGAGCAACTGATTGCGCAAGGCTTTCTCGAACGACGGGGAGAGTACAGTGTGCTGGGGGTGACCCCCGCGGGCCGACGGCTGCTGAAGGGAGAAGTCCAACCCCGACTGCTGCGGCCCACAACGTCCTCCAAGACCTCGCGGGCAGCGCAGGTTTCGTGGGAGGGTGTTGATCGGGAGCTCTTCGAAACGCTGCGAGGCTGGCGACGCGAAGTGGCAGAGCGGCGTCAGGTCCCCCCGTTCGTGATCTTCAGCGACGCCACTCTGCGGGACTTGGCCCGAACCCGGCCCTCGACCCCAGAGGGTCTGTCGAAGGTCCAGGGAGTGGGCACAGTCAAACGGGAGGAATACGGCCCGAATCTGCTGGCGTTGATTTCGCAGCATTGTCGAGACCGGCAACTGCCGCAGGATCTTGACCTCGACCACCGGTCGGAGGCACCACCCGAGCGTCCCCTGAAATCCGTCGCGGGATCCAATCGAGGCGATGCGAAGGCCCTTGCCTTTCAACTCTTCACACGGGGAACCTCCGTGCCGCAGGTGGCCCAACAGACCGATCGCGCCCTCTCCACCTGCTGGCAGTATCTGTACGACTTCGTGCAACTCAATGGAATCACCGAAGTGAGCGCGTGGCTCGATGAGGCGACGTACCAGAAGGTCCGGAGGGCGGCTGCCGAATGCGGACGCGACAAACTCCGCCCGATTCACGAAAAGCTGCAGGAACAGGTCGACTTCCCCCTGATCCGGCTGGCACTGACCCGGCTGGATCTCGAAGAACCGCTGGAGGCC
>JBKCTR010000073.1:0-8223 GCA_046318755.1 Planctomycetaceae bacterium | reverse complement strand
GAGCATCCGTCCCCCGCTCAGCAGTCCCCACGAGGGAATCAGGTCCTGCCAGCGGGCCCGCCCGGCCCCTCGCGCCAGCTCGGCCAGCGCGTGTTTCGTCCGGTCATAATGGAACACACCGCTAGGAACTGGGTCTCTCTGGCCGAGGGGACGCGGCGGAGGCCCGGATTGTCTGGGACCACCCGCCGAACGGCCTGCCGACTCTTCCGCGACGGGCTCTCCCCAATGCACCAGGTAGAGTTCCAGGGCATTGAGTCCCCCGGCAGACGGGGTCGGCCCCCGGCCGCCAGTGGCGCAGACCCCGTGCGCCAACTGCAGCAACCGCCCCAGCTCACCCATCCGCAGGGGACGCTCGGCCAGATCGGGCCGCCACCGCCGGGATTGCAGCACCCGGTCGAGGCTGGGCCACCACCGCGGGCGAAACCGTGGCAGGGGCCACTGTCGGTAGCCCTCGTAGTGCCGCGGTTCGGTCTCGGATGGCTGCTCGCTGAAGCCCTGAATCCGCTCGGTCAGCCCCGGCAGATTGGCGCGCGTCAACTCGGTCAGCCGCAGCAGCGAGTCGATCTCGGGAAGTTCCATCGGAGTCTCGCAGCAGGGACAGGTCAGGCAAAGGGATGGGGAGGCTGGTCACGCCAGGTGGCGATCGGCCGGTTCCACAAGGGCCCCCCCAAAAACGGCAGGCGGTGGTCGCCATGCAAAGGCTGCAGTCCGGGAATGACGACCCGCACCACCCGCCATGGTTCGTCCACCGCCAACACCCCTGGCGGAGTCAGGCTGCGCACCAGCACCCGCCGCGAACCGAGGCGCTCCTGCACCGTCGCCAGGTCCTCGTGGTTCGTCCAGGCAACTCCGGCTTCCCGCGTCGCGGTCCCCTGTTCGAGAACCGTCTGGGGAAGCCAGTCGGGACGCTGGCTGTAAAACAGAGCGTGCTGCAGGAATTCCTGGGGATAGTCGGGGGGCTCGCGACCCTGCTCGACCCATTCGCGGTACAGCCGGCGGACACAGTGTCGACCCTGGACGGCTTCGAGCAGCGATTTGGTCCAGCTCGCCTCGAGGGTCTCGCGGCAGGCGCTCCCCACCGCGATGATCCAACCCTCGCGGGTCTCTCCCGCGACCGAGACCAGCGTCACGTGCTGGGTGAAGGGGGAGCCGACACGGTAGAAGCGGTAAGCCAGGTTGGGCCGGTGCAGCCGCCGCCATTGTTCAGGAAGCAGGCGGGCCAGCACTTCGGCCGGGTCCCACTCTTCGAGCGGATAGCTGCCCCACCACGCCCCCACCACGGCGTCGCGTTCGAGCACTTCCTGCATCCCCCGGCGGACCACCGGGTGCCCGGCCAGCCCGCACGAGAGCCCCGTCGACAAACCGGGGGTGAACCATTGCCTGTCCCCTTCACGGGGCTGCAGGTAGACGAACTCTTCCGGGGCCCAGACCGGGGTGCCCAACAGGGCGTCCCGGCAGCAGACCCACCGGCATTCGGTGGTTTCGGTGAGCCGTTGGAAGGGAAATTCGGGCAGCGCGTGTTGCTCTTCGGAAAACAGCACCCATTCTTGTGTTGCCACCGCGGCTTCATCGAGCGGCCATCGCGCGCGGGAGGCGATGAGTGACCCGTCATGACCTTGCGGTGACGTGAGCCAGCGTTCGATCCCTTCTCCTCGGCAGGCGGCGTTGGCCTCGGCCTGCGTCCAACCGGCACCGGAGCAGTAGAACGGGGGGGCATCGGCCTGCCACCCGGCGATCTCGGCGGCCGCGATGGCGACATCAGGATCGCCCGGCCGCAGGGGGACCTCGGTGAACGCCTTGAGCAGTCCGGTGAAGCGGTTGCTGGTCCAGTCAGCCATCGCCGCACCCGGGACAGGTGGGGTCGAGCCAGACCGGGTGGAGGGCCGTCTCGAGGGTTTCCGCTTCGACCACATGCAGGGCGAATTGGCTGGCTGCCGCCGGCGCCTGTCCCAGCCGCTGCAGCTTCCAGCCGGCGATCTCGAGCACGATGCGGGCCAGGGGCTCGGCGGGTTCTCCCGGCACGAATTGGGCTGGCTCGCCGGGGCGTTCCAACGCATCGTACAACTGTGGGGCAGGGGAGAGCCGGCGAAAATGCCGCAGCAGACACTCGAGGCAGGGGCGGCCCCGTTTGAGCATGACCGGGCTGACATACCCGCGCGCGAGGGGGCCGGTGGTGACCCAGAGCCAGGCGTCGGTCTCCCCCGCCAACTGCCGGCGGTTGAATTCCAGCACCTGGGCCAGGTCGAGATCCTGCTGGACCAGCACGCGCATGACCGAGACACCGACTTGGTTGAGCGTGTTCGGTGGTGTGCTTTGCACCGAGGTCTGACAGAGCACTCCAGACAGTGACGGCCACAACTCCCGGGCCCGCTGGGCGAGGCTGTTGGCCCCTTCGATCTCGATTCGCCAGGGAACCTCGGGTGGGGGCAGGGGGGGACCATCAAAGAGCATCCGTTCGGATCGCAGACGGTCGACGATGCGAATGGCCAGTTCCCGTTGGGCAGGGTCGAGGCCGACGAGGAGGTCGGCGAGTGGGCGGTCTCCCTGGCAGCCGCGCAGGACCGCGGCGATCGCCGGGGTGGCCTCACCGGTCTGGATGGTGAACCGGAAGTCTTCGCCGGCGATCAGGTGGACGACCTGTTCGGCGGCGATCACCGTGCTGCCAGGGAGCAGCCGGGGAAACTTGGCCAGCGTCGCGAGTGAAGCCGGGGATTGCGACTCGGACATCAGGTGTGTCCCTGCATGATGCCCCAGATGAGCCCCATGCCCAGCAGGCCCACGACCGTTCCCGCGAGGGCCCAGGCGAGGGTCTTGCGCAGGGCCCGGTACTCGGCGCGTGTCGAGGGTGTCCGCGACCGCCTGGCCGATCTCACCAGGCTGACGAGCCACGCCGCCGGCAGGTAGACCGGCCCCAAGAGGACGAAAGCCCCCCCCGCCGCCAAGGGGATTTCGTGGGGACTCTGGGGACCGTGCAGCAGCCCGATCACCGGCACGGACGCCAGCATGACGAACACCAGACTCGACCAGAAGATCCACTGTGTCAGGGGAAGGCGATCGAACAACCAGTGCACTCCAGGGAGGCGATGATCAGGATCGAATCCAGGGTCATCGGCTCCCCGGTGCAGCCCGCCCCCGACAAACGCTCCCACGAGGGCTCCCGCAGTATGCAGGCAACAGCAGCAGGTGCAACAGCAGCCGTGGTAAACAATCGTGGCCCGGGTGGCCCCCCGGCCGCGTTCGGGTGAGTGGCGGACCAGCAGATCGTTCGACATGTCGCCCCCCTTCCCGGAAAACGTGAGAATTCGCCACAGAGGCCGACAGGGTAACTCGGTGTCCCCGCGCGAGGCAAACCTTGTGGTCGATCGACAGCCGGGATCGGGTGTTCCCCGGGCTCAACCTCGATGCGTTAAAACAACAGCACCACACCAAACATCAAGGCGATGCCCAGTGCCGCCCCGAGCAATGACCTGCCCAGCGTGCGATGCAGCGCCCGGAACTCGCCGGGTTGAACCGAGCCGCGGGCAGCCGTGCGAGCCGCAGCACCCCCAGCACCACGAAGGACACGCCGGCGAACTGGAGGACGGCGACCGGTCTTGTGGGGCGGATCAACAGCAGAAGCATCGGCAGACGGGCGAAGATCACCCGGCACAGGCTCGTTCAAAACATCCATGGCGTGCGGGGCAGACGGTCGAACAGCCACCGCACGCCCGGAAGGTGCCGTTCCGGATCAAATCCGCAGTCTCCCGGAGGACGGGCACATCTCTCCCCAGGAACTCTCCCGTCAGAGACCCGCCGTGTGCAGTCAGAAACACAGCAGATACCCCCAGACAGTCGGACCGGATCGGGCGTCGACGGGCGGCGTTCCGCGGGGTGGCCAACAGGCCGCGCATCGGACATCGGCACACCAGGAGCACAGGCAACATCTCGAAAGGTCTCCCCATTCCACCGCGGCTGGCGGATCGGTGAAGACGCGCGCAAGACTCCGTTGTCACAGACATGCCCCACGGTTGCCGAGGCGGTTCTTGCTGCCATGACTGTCGCAGGCCACACGGGGGGTGGAGTAGGCATCCGGGGTGACATCTCGTGAAACACCCCTCCGGGGAAACCCACTGGCACTTCGGAAGGGATTCGACCGCTTAGCGCCAGGGGCTGAACAGCGAAAGCAGCATCTGCATCCAACGCATTCCCAGCAGCATTCCCAGCAGCGACCACCCCAGAACGCGGTTCACGGTCCGGAGTTCCTCGGGGCTTGCCAGAGGGTCCCGTCGCCGGGCGAGACGCCACCGCGCCCACATCCACGCCGCCACGACCTGCACCGGAGCCAGCAGTAGCAAGGCCACCTGCGCTTTCCGCGGCCAACGGTCGGGATGCGGATTGCCGCATCCGGGGCAGTGGTGCACAAAAACAGGATCTTTGGGAATGGTCGGCCCAACCTGAAACGCGGCCTGTGTCTGGTGATCCTGGAGAGATTCTCCCACGATCAACAGCGGCTCGGACCGTTCGCCGAGTCCTGCGAGCAGTGCGATCAACGGCACGCTGGCCGCCCAGATCCAGAACAGACTGTTCGCCCACACTCGCGGCATCCGCGGCCATCCCGGAACCAGCCCCGCAACGTGAGGTGCGGGCGATTCGAGACCGATTTCGACACGCGCGCGGGAACCGGGCCAGCACCCCACCACGAGGGTTCCCAACAGGCCAGCGAGAGTGCAGAGCTGGCAGCACCACCGACAACAGACAAAGGCCACGGACCAGTCGGCATGAAAGTAGCGGGGAAGGATTGACACTCTGGTCTCGACGAAGAGCTGCATCGTGGAGTTGAGCTGGATCAATTCCCACCCGAGCAGGGTGCCGAACAGGCTGCCACCCAGTGTGCGGTGAAGGGCCCGGAACTCGGCTGGGACCACTGCCTGCGCCCACCCCCACTTCAGACGCAGGCACGCCAGAATCCAAGCCAAAATCGCATAGATTGGCGGGAATTCGAACAACAGCAGAACGAATGCGTTGGGGTAACTCTGCCAGCGTGAGAACGGTTGCGAAACCAGTTCGGGAGCGATGGCGATCAAGGGAGCAGCGGCCGCCACGCCCGCCAGGCTGGTCCAAAACACCCATTGTGTTCGGGGCAGCCGGTCGAACAGCCAATGCACCCCGGGAATCCGCCGTTCGGGATCAAACCCCGGATCGTCCGCGGGCCGCTTCCGTCCCCCCCCCAGCCACGCCCCCACGAACGCTCCGACCGCGGGCCCGGCGGCAAAGCAGCAGCAGGCGACCGCATAGACTCGCACCGAATCGCGACACAAACGGCTCCGTTCCTGGGGGTGGCGAACAACCGGGTCGGCGGGCATGCAAACCTCCACAAGACACCCGGACAACGGTTTTGGTCCCCGGGGGGAAGACGGGGCCGAGCCAAATCCCGTTCAGCGGGCCCCTGCCATGAACATCAGCAGGATCATCCCCATCACCAGCAGGCCGGCCACGGTCCCCGCGAATGACCACAGCAGCATCCTGTGCAGCATCCAAAACTCTTCGGACGCCTGCTGGTCCTTGGTCACAAACGCCAGACGAATCAGACTGACCACCCAGGCGGCGACCGGAACCAGCGGTCCCAGCATCGCCAGGCCGAAGAGTGACACCACCAGTCCCTCGGTCAGTCCGGGCCCGCCCCCCGTCAGACCACTGAAGCCAAACAGCACGGCCAGCCCCGCGGTGACCACGAACACCACCCCCACCAGACTGGTCCAGAAAATCCACTGGGTCCGCGGCAGCCAGTCGAACAGCCAGTGGACCATGGGAATGCGACGTTCCCGATCAAATCCAGGATCGCTGGCGAGACGTTTGAATCCCCCGCCGTAGAGCGCCCCCGCGAGCGACCCCAGCGTGTGGAGGCAGCAGCAGCAACTGCAGCAGGCGTAGACCACCACCGCGCGCTGCCGGGAGGGGCCGCGTTCGGCAGGATGCTGCACCAGGAAGTCATCTGAGAGATCTGGCACCGTCACATCCCCGTCAGAAAAGAATCGATCTGAAGAGTGTCGCACGGCAACCAGCTGTGGGGCAAGTCCGCTCTCCGGGAGGACAACACGATCCGCATCGGTTCTTGTTCCCAGAAGCATTCGTCAGGGAGGGAGGCTCCCTTACGGGATGATTCCGCCGCGGCCGTTGTTTGACAGACGCCCAGCCTGCAACCAATCCCGGCCCAGAAACCCAGAGCGAGACCAGAGCGACCTGGCACAGATTCCCCAAGAGCGCGAGGAACGTTTCGCGAGCCTCGCAGGAAGCCCGAAGCGAGCCTCCCCAGACTCTCAGGCATATCGCCCCCCCCGCTCACGACCTTCCCAATCAGCGGTCACCGCGAAGACTCGGTACTCAGGGAACCAACGGCACCCCCATCGATTCCAGCAGGGACATCGCCACCAGCCCCAGACAGAGTCCCCCGAGTCCTCCGGCCAGCATCAGCAGCAGCCCTTTCCGTTCAGCGGTCGACATCGGGTCGGAGGTCCGCCGCTGCAGCCGGATCATCCCCAGAATCACTCCGGGAGTGAACATCGCCGGCAGGAAGGACAGGCTGATTGCATTGACCGCAATGAAGAAAAAGAGGACTGGCGGAAGCTGGACGCGTTGGCCGGGAAACATGACCTCGAGATCCCAGGTCACATATTTCGCGATCAGGGGAAAGTCATCGGGAGATGTGTGATACCCGAGCCAAAACAAAACCGCGAGACAGAGGGGGATCACGAACACCAGGCTCGACCAGAACAGCCATTGGTGGTTGGGCAAGCGCCGGAACAGTCCGTGAATCCAAGGAATGCGCTGCTGCCAGTCGGCATACACGGAAGAGTCTTCCGGAGACCGCCGCAGGCCCCCGGCCAGCAAGGCCCCCAGCACCGCCCCCGCGGTGTGCAGGTACATCAGGCAGCAGCAGCCCGAATAGACCACGACCTCGGGCCGCGATGTCGTTCCACGCTCCGCAGGATGCCGCGTCAGCAAATCGTCAGGCATCGTTCATGGTCCCGGTAAGACTTTCCAGCCGTGGGGTGTTCGGTCCGCCGGAAGGCGATTCCCGGACGGTTTTCGTGCACGGTGAAACGATCTGGGGGACCCAGCCAAGCGACCCCATTGAGTCTCTTGACCCGCCCCAGCTGCGCGCGGTGCGTTGTGACACCGCGGGTGGGCGCTCACAGCCGCCGCTTGACTGCGCGAGCTCATATCCCGCTCGCGACAGCAGGATGACCGCGATCAGTCCCAGCAGTGTGCCCAGAAAAGCCCACAGCAGCGCCCGAGAGTGGTTGGTCCACTCGGTCGTGGTCACCGCGCCCGCCGGGAGCAGTGACATCCACAGTGAGGCGACCAGCCACGCGACCAGTCCATAGGCCGGCCCTGTCAACACCAACCACAAAATCCTCACGACGAACGCCTCTCGCCAATCCCGCAGGCCCGAAGTTGTGTGCAGGAAGACGACGGGTTGGACCAGTGCGGCCACGAGGAACACGCCGGCCAAACCGGTCCAGAAATACCATTGATTGTTGGGCAAGCCCACGAAAAACCGGCGGACCGGGGGGATGCGGTGCTCGGGGTCAAACGGAGGGGCATCCGGTGGACACCGCAGGCCTCCCCCCAGATACGCCCCCACCAGCGCCCCGATCGTGTCCAGCGAGCAGCACCCCACGCACAGGGCGACCTCCCGCGGGGCGGGCCGTTGCCGCTGGGAAGGATGAGGGATCAGCAGATCCTCGGGCATGGAACACGTGGCTCTCAGAAAGGAAGTCCCACGATATCGGACAGCATACCCATCAGGGCCACCCCCATCATCGCACCAAACAGGGCCCAACCGAGCGCCCGGTGCAGCGCCCAGTACTCGTACGGTGCCACCGTGCCGGCGGGACGGATCGCCAGGCGAATCAATCCCAGAAGCCACGCGGCCAGGAGGTAGCCCGGTCCAAACACCACCACCAGGATGGCTGTCTCCCAGAGCAGAGCGTGGACCGGCCGATTCCGGAAACTCCAGCCCCACACCGGCAGGCTCAGCCCCACCACCCACACGAGGCTCGACCAGAAGATCCATTGCGTTCGCGGCAGGCGATCGAACAGCCAATGCACCCCCGGAATGACACGCTGCGGATCAAACCCCGGGTCGTCCGGTCGCCGGGTCAATCCCCCGCCCAGCAACGCCCCCAACAGCGCACCGGCCGTATGCAGGCAGCAGCAACTGGTGCAGCACATGTAGACCAC
>JBKCTR010000072.1:0-2964 GCA_046318755.1 Planctomycetaceae bacterium | reverse complement strand
CAGACCGTTCTCCCCGGGCTGATGGACATGCACACGCACCTCCAGTCGCAGCACTCGAAAGACGCCTACAGCGAACGCTTCTTCATGGATCAGGCCGAGTACGCCCTGCGCTCGACCATGTACGCCAAGGCGACCCTGCTGGCCGGGTTCACCACGGTGCGCGATCTGGGAGACAACGGCACCACCACCATCGCCCTCCGCAAGGCGATCACCAACGGCTGGGTGATCGGCCCCCGCATCTTCACTTCGGGAAAGTCGCTGGCGACCACCGGCGGCCATGCCGACCCCAGCAACTCACTGCGGGGCGACTACCGGCGTGATCCCGGTCCGGTCGAGGGGGTGATCAACGGCGTCGACGACGCCCGCAAGGCGGTGCGCGCCCGCTACAAAGACGGTGCCGACCTCATCAAGCTGACCGCCACCGGAGGGGTCCTCAGTCTTGCCGCGAATGGTCAGAACCCGCAATTCACCCAGGAAGAACTCGAAGCGGTGGTCGGCACCGCCCGCGATTATGGGATGAGTGTGGCGGTGCATGCGCATGGGACCGAGGGGATCCGCCGGGCGGTGCTGGCCGGGGTCACCTCAATCGAACATGGCACCTATCTGACCGACGAGACCATCGCCCTGATGAAAGAGAAGGGAACCTGGTGGGTCCCCACGAACATGGCGGGGGAATGGGTGGCGAAGAAGTCGCAGGAGCCGGGGTATTTCCCCGAGATCGTCCGGCCCAAGGCGGCCGAGATTGGCCCGCTGATGCGGAACACGTTCGCCCGGGCCTACAAGGCGGGGGTAAAGATTGCCTTCGGAACCGACACCGGGGTGTCACCCCATGGTGAGAACGCCCACGAGTTCGAGCTGATGGTCGAAGGGGGGATGCCGCCGCTGGAGGCGATTCTCACCGCCACCCGGAATGCCGCCCAACTGCTGAAGATCGACGACCGGCTGGGAACCCTCGAGGTGGGCAAGCTGGCCGACGTGGTGGCGGTCGACGGCAACCCGCTCGACGAGATCAGCGTGATGAAGCGGGTGGTCTTCGTGAGGAAGGAAGGGCAGATCCACACGCAGCCGTGAGGAGGGCCGCAGCGACACGGTCCCCCGGCAGCAGTCGCCCGCACTCAGGGGAACGGGACCGGGGAAGGCCCCAGCAGCTTGTCGATTGCCTGGCGAACTTCATCGAAGTCTTGCCGGTCGGGGGCCCGGCGGGTCTGGTTGAAGAGCACTTTGTGCTGCTTGTCGAGCAGCAGCACGGTCAGCCCGGCATCGGTGTTGAGGCCGTAGTTGTCGGGGCCGTTCTTTCCCCCCTGCGTCACCCCCGCAGGCGATTTGAGGTCGTAGTTGTCATAGAGCAGCTTCGCGTGCTTTTTGTCTTCCTCCGGCTTGTCGGTCACCCGCACGATCAGCACTTCCAGTCCCTCGGGCTGACGCAGCCGGCCGTATTTGTCGAGTTGCTTCACCAGCCCGAAACTGGGGCGGGTCACGCCGTTCCAGAAGACCAGCAGCACGGGCTTGTCTTTCCAGCGGGCCAGCAGGTCGATTTTTTTGCCAGCGTCGTCCCCGGTCGCGAGGTCGACCTCGAAGGCGGGGGGTGTATCCCCCACCCGCGGCCCCGACAGCAACGAATCCTGCGCGGCGAGCGAACCCACGCCGCACAAGAGAAGCAGCACGCCACCCAACCCCCGTCCGCACGACCAACCCGTCATCTGGCTCTCTCCTGTCGGCTTAACCCAGACTGCGCTCATTCGCCGCCCAACGCCGCGAACTGCCGCCTGCCGGCGCTCCGAAGACTTCAGCTTAACATACCAGCGACAAAGCGATGAAATGAACCGTCGGTTCCCCCCCTTGACCGGCGTGCTGGCCCGATCGAGACTCTGGGCACCTGCGGGGAACAGTTGGGTTTTCCTGCCGGGGGCACGAGAGTCAACGTCTGGAACGGGAGAAGGACATGAACCAACGCACGCTGGTGGCGGCGGCGGGATTGCTGTTGCTGTTGGCCCTGCTGTGGGTGACGGGGGTCTTGGGACGGGGCGGCAACCGGCCCGATCATGCGGGTGCCGCCCCTGCCGTGGGCAGCCAGCCAACGGCGAAACCTGCGACCGACGGGTCGGCAGTCCCACCGGCCGACTCGCAGGTGAGTCGCGACAACGGCGCAGCCAAACCGGCGAAGTCCGACGCGGCGGCAGGCCCCGACGCAGACGCCTGGGCCCGCCTGCAGTCGCTGTGGGGACCCTGCGAGCCGGTCGGCATGGGAGACGCCCTGTGCCGCGAGCCGCTGCCAGCCAAGGCAGCACTCGACGACTGGGCGCGGGCCAAGCACCTCGTCCTGGCGAACAAGAACTGGGAAGTCTTCGAGCCCGAGCAGTGGCTGGCGAACTTTCGCGAGGTTTATCGCCGTCCTGCTGGTTCGACAGGAGCGATTGTCGACGAACTGCGGGCCCTGCAGGGGAACAATGTCGAGCTGGTGGTCGAGAATGTGCTGACCAATCGGGATGACGCCGCCGAACTGCGGCCGGCTTTGTCGGCGGTCTTCGACGGACCGCACCTGGCCGAGCTGGTCGTCTACTCGATTGGCGACGGCGAAGCCCTGAACGGGCTGCTGATTGTCGGCCGGCATCAGTCGGGAGACGAAGTCACCTGTGCCTATCACCTCTGGGATTGAACGATGACCTGGTTCCCGGCAGTACGCTCTCTCGATCGACGGGCCTGGGGGTTGGGCGGGATTCCCGGCCTGCGGGCACTGTGTCTGCTGATTGGTCTCGCGGGGCGCGCGGGAAGTGCCGAGCCGCCGCCGGTGCCCACCCTCCGCAAGGCCGAGCCCGACCTCGCGTTTGAACGGCTGTTCCGTCGGGAGCAGGGCTGGATTGGCTCCGACGCCATTTACACGATTCCCCTGCCCGATGAGTCGTGGCTCTGGGTGTTTGGGGACACTCTGGTGGGAGAGGTGCGCGGGGGACGGCGGTGGAACGT
>JBKCTR010000071.1:0-13634 GCA_046318755.1 Planctomycetaceae bacterium | reverse complement strand
AGCCTGAACAGGCGTCCTAATTTGGGGTCTTTCTCCGCAGGAGCGGAGAGTGACCTCCCACCCCCGTTGAAGTTCACTTTCTGCCACCTTTTGAAGCCTACTGCGTGAGCACTTGGATTGACTCGCCCAGCGGCCGAGACTCATCCCTGAGTCGGTGGTGGACCCACCTCGAACCCGGAACAACTGCCCCGCCAGGGTCAGTTCTCCTCCTTTGCCAGTTGAGTCCCATATGAATCGCTTCCCTCGTTTGGGGCGTTCCCTTCCTTGGGCGCTGACGTTGGCCATGGGTGTCAACCCGGCCTGGAACCTCGTTTGGTCTCAGGACAAGCCCGCCACCCCGGAGTCGGCCACGCCGACCCCCGCCGCGCCTGTCACCCGCCCCGAGTTTCCCAACGAGCCCGTGGATCCCGAGGAATTGGAAATTCGTCCCGATGAACAGGGGCGGATCCGGTTTCAATTCCAGGGACAGCCTTGGCAGGCCGTGGTGGAATGGCTGGCTGAGGTCTCCCATCTCAGTCTCGACTGGCAGGAATTGCCCCCGGGATTTCTGAATCTGCACACGCAGCAGACCTATTCGGTCGACGAGGCGCGGGACCTGATCAACCGGCACCTGTTGGATCGCGGCGTCAGTCTGCTGAAGCACGGCGAAGTTCTCTCGGTGGCGAAGATCTCGCGGGTCGATCCGAGCCTGGTGCCCAGGCTGGAGCCCGATGAACTCGACGAGGCGCTGCCCCATGAATTCGTGCGGGTTTCGTTTCCGCTCGATTGGATCACTGCGGAAGCGGCGGTGGAGGATCTCAAGCCGCTGATCAGCCCCAATGGCAAATTGACCACCATCAAATCGGCCAATCATCTCGAGGCCATGGATGCCGTTGCCAATCTGCGCGACATCCGTCGTCTGGTGGGGGATCCGAATTCTCCGCGGGGGCCGCGCCGGCAGGTGAAGCAGTTCCTGCTGGAGCACACCAAGGCCGAGGAAGTGCGTGATCAATTGCGGCGGCTGCTGGGGATCGATCGGGGAACCTCTGCGGCCAATGCCGCGGATCCCGGGGCCATCATGCAGCAGATGGCCACCTACATGAAGCAGGCGGGAATGGACCCGGGGCAATTGGCCAAAGCACGGTCGGCTCCCCCCCCGCCAGTGCACATTGTGACCAACATGCGCGACAACAGTTTGTTGGTGAACGCTCCGGCGGACCAGATGGCGATTGTGGCCGAAGCGGTGAAGGTACTGGATGTGCCCAACGACCGGGCGAAGTCGGTGTTGCGCAACAACAGCCGGGTGCAAACCTATCCGCTGCAGTCGGCGGATCCTGAGAACATTCTGAAGTTGATCCAGGAACTGGGAGACCTCGATCCAGAGACCCGGCTGCAGGTCGATCGCAAGAAAAAGGCGATTGTCGCGCATGCCAGCCTGATCGACCATCTGACAATCCGGACGCTGGTGGAAAAGCTCGATGGGACGGCCCGCAGCCCGACGGGCAGGCCGCTGCGGAAACTCCAGGCTCATGAGGTGGCCAGTTCGTTGAACCTGGTGATGGGGGGAGGTGCGGCCGCCAACCGGGTCTCAACCCGCGATGCCGAGGATGAGGCCAAACGTTTTCGGGTGGTGGCCGACGCCGAGTTGAACCGTCTGATGCTTTGGGTGAGCGATGAAGAGTTGGTTGAGGTGAGGACTTTGCTGGTCGAACTGGGTGAACCAGAGGAACCAGCCAACCCCACCGAGACAGCCGTTCGCGTTTTGGAATCGACCGATCCCGAACAGATGGACACCCTGCTCCGCCGGCTGCAGGCTGAGTGGCGCGAGCTACTTCCCAACCGACTGGAACTGGGGCCGGGAGTTGAGGTTCCCCGCGAAAAGCCGGGGGATGGGCCATCCAAGGCGACCCGCAAGCCGAGTCGCGCGGCTCGGCGATCGAGTCCCTTGCCCTCCCAGGAGGCCCGGCGGGAGGAATCGGAGATCGACCCCAGGTCGGCCGTGAAGCTGACCGCCCTGCGGCCCGTGGAGACACAGGAATCCACCGGGAACGACGCTGAACCGCCTGCGGAAGCACAACCGGGCGAACTTCCTCCAGTGCGGGTCGATCGAGACTCACTGGGGCGGTGGATCGTGCGTTCGGATGATCCCGAGGCCCTGGCCAAACTGCAGAAACTGTTCGAGCAATCGAAGCCGGCGCGCGAGAACTTTCATGTCTTCAAGATGAAGAACAAGTCGACCTGGGCGGGGACGATCGCCGAGAATCTGCGGACGTTTTTCGAAGAACGTCGCAAGACCGAAGAAAAACGTCTGGCCGACACCACCGTGGCCCGGTGGTACGATCCGTCGCAGTCGAAGTGGATCGATACCCCCCGGCAGGATCCTGCGACGGCCCTCAAGAAGCTGCGGCTGCCCCCCAAGTTCATCGTCGATGAGGAATCCAACACGATCCTCGCCCTGGAGGCGGATGCCGAGCAGATCGCGGCAGCGCAGAAATTCATCGACATGTACGACACTCCCGAGGCGGTGGAATCGCCGATTGTGCGAGTGACACGGTTGGTGCCCGTCAGTTTCGCCAATCCCAAGCAGGTTTCAGACACCCTCAAAGACGTCTACAAGGATCTCTTGGTGTCGAATGAGCTGGCTGCGTATTCCGCCGCGTCCGGCAAGAAAAAGCGGAACATCGAGCCCACCTATGTGCTCGAAGACGGGGCGGGCAAAGCCGCCTCGAATTCGCTGCTGAGATTCCGGGGGCAACTGGCCCTCGGCATTGATGAGAGTTCGTCGAGCATTGTGGTCTCGGCCCCCTCAGCGCTCGCCGACATGGTCGAAGAAACGATTCACTCGCTGGACGAGGCGGCCCGCACCAATCGTCCCAAAGTCCAGGTCTTCAGTCTCAAAAAGGGGATTGATGCCGCGGAAGTTCAAAAGCGGCTCGCCCAGGCCTTGAACAAAAAATGATGGCGGTCCGGTGGTGAGTTGGTGGTTGGCGTTGCCAATGTCGATGCCGCCATTCAGCCACGTTCGGACCACGACTCAGCCGGTGGGGCTCGCCATGCGGCCCTCCCGGCGGGCAGGAGCGTTGGTTGCCGGCACGGTCCGCTGGGTCGATCCTTTGTCGGAAGCGGGCTCTGCGTCGTAAAACCGGTTGGCAACGAAGTGCTCCCCCAGGAAGACCGCCAACAAGAGCACTCCCAGAAATGGAAAGACCTCGTGGCCTTCGCGTCCGGTCTGGACGTTGCGCCGCAGGTTGTCGACAGTGCGGGCCAGGCTGTAGCGCTCGGCTCCCAATCGCTCGTCCAGATCTTGGGAAGTCAACCGGTCCAGCAGGCTTTCCTTGCCGTCGGCGTTCACGCTGAAGCCCTGCTCGACGGTGGCGGCTCCCTCACCGAGGATCAGGCGGTAGTTGCCCAGTTGATCCAGACCGGCCAGCCGGACATTGGAGGCATTGGCGGGTATCTCGCCAGGCAGTTGCTGCATTCCAGGCTTTCTCAGCAGGTAGCGTGAGAAGGAATGACCGGGCTCCAGTGGCACCACCACATCGACACCGGCGCGATGGTTGAATTGGGATCGTCCCGCGCGGCCGAGATAGGTCATCATCTGGTCGACGAGCCCCACAAATTCCCAGCCCACGACGGGCAGATCATTCCAGCCCCGGCGGTCGAGGGGAGTGGTCAACATCAAGACCCTTCCCCGGCCCACCGCCCGTTCAATCAGGGCGGGCCCCCGGCGGGGATCGGTGTACTGGGCAATCACCGCCGTGTCGGCGGTGGGGTCGACCCGCCAGTACCTCAGAATTGGTTCCGCCTTCAGTCCGCCGGCACCCCAGTCATCAAAGCGCTTGAGCAGGGGATGGTTGAGATCGCGGAGGTCGAGGTATTCGGCCGGTCGAAACGCCAGCGGCGCTCCCAATTGCCCCGGCAGCACTTCGAGGGCCTGGTTCGTCAGGTACGCCGGATGATTGATCCGATCGCCCAAAACAATCAGTGAGCTGCCCCCGGCCGTGACATAATCCGTCAACGATTTCCAACCGGCCGGTCCCGGATCGGCGACATTCAGCAGTGCCACGACCGAGAACCTGGACAGGTCGGTGTTGGTGAGCTGCCCCGAGCGCAGCACCTGGCACCGGAACGGTCCCTGCCCCCGTTCCACCATGTCTTGGGGGGCCAGAGCATCCAGAACATATCGGGCTTCCGCAGGATTGTCGCAGACCAACAGGATCTCGGCCGGAGGATGCACCGCCAGGGTGAAGTGCCGTGTGTCGTCGAACGACAGTGGATCACTGGCGACCAAACGCAGTTCCCCCTGCAGCACTCCCGGCATCTGCGGCCGCAGGGTGAATTGGGCGGTGGCACCTCCCGTTCCCTCGACTTTGACCGTCTGGGGAGCCCCCTGTCGAACCATCTGCCCGGTCCCGTCCATCACAGAGAGCTCCACCAGCTTCTCCCCCTGCGAGGCCCCTTGGGCGTCGACCCGAGCCTGGATGGTCAGTTCGCTTCCCACCGAGGAGGACTGATCCGTCAGGTTCAACTCGGTCAACCCGGCATTGCTGGGGGTTTCCACCCCAACGTCGATGAAATACAGACCAACGCCCAACTGAGCCGCCAGTCCCTCTT
This sequence comes from Planctomycetaceae bacterium, assembly GCA_046318755.1. Lineage (GTDB taxonomy): Bacteria > Planctomycetota > Planctomycetia > Planctomycetales > Planctomycetaceae > UBA10511. The sequence goes on along the minus strand of JBKCTR010000071.1, from coordinate 9,041 downwards.
TGAGGCGGGGAAGCGTGTCGGCCCGGAAGGCGTTGGCGGTGAGGTCGGTGAAGACATAGATTTCCCGAATGCGTTCGTCGGCTTCCGCCTTCGGAGGACCCTCGGTTTGGTCCGCGGCTGCGAATTGCCCGCGGTCTTCGAGATGGGCATCAAGGGCCGCGAGGATGCGATCCTCCAGTGGCCGGACCAGCGGGGAGAGTTCGAGGTCGTCGACTCTCCGGGACGGCCCCATCAGGTCGGCCGAGAAGCGAATCGTGGCGTCAGACGCCGTGTCGCAGATCGCCAGTCGACTTCCACGTGGCAGCGACTTCAGGTGTCGTTGGGCGATCTCCCGGGCCACCTCGAGGCGGGTCTGGCTTTCGAGTTGGTAACCCATGCTCAGGCTGGTGTCGAACAGCATCACCGCGGTCACTGGCTGGGTCGCATCGACCACCACTCCGGGATTCGTCATCGAAGCCCAAACGCGTTGCCGGTAGGGCAGGGCAAAGATCGCCAGCAAACCCACCAGGGCCCCCACCGCGACACCGGCCTTCAGCAGGGTGTTTTTCAGGGCCATTTCCGGGGGAGCAATCGGCTGTTTGCGCAGCACGGAGCTCCCCAGCCAATAGGCCACCCCGGCCGCTGCCAAGACCCCCCACAGCCGCAGCCAATCGCCGGGAGTGAGCGTCCAATCTCCCGCGGGAACCCGGGGCCGGGCCACGGCGAACACCAAGGCTCCCAGCAGCCCCATCCGCAGCAACAACAACCAGAGGTGCCGCAAACGCATGCGGCGTGCGTTGGTCTGCCGGCGGTTCTGGATCAGCCGCAGGGCCGGGAAGTCGAACTTCTTCGGCCGGGCCTTCATCAACAGATGCAGCACCACGGGGACCAGCATCAGTCCCAGGCCCAACAGCAACAGGGGATGCAACAGGCTCATTGAGGGTTCCGGAGAAGGTCACAACACGCTGCCCAAGTGTACGCGTTGCCGGTGTGAACCGCAAAAACCACACTGTTGGGACAGGCCTCACGCGAAGCCAATGCCGCCGGAAATGGATCTCCCAGCATCGACCACTCCCGGCCCGCCAGTCCCGACCTACCAGTCCCGACCTACCCGTCCCGACCTACCAGGCCAGGGCGTAACCATCCCGGCGGGGGTCGGCCCCCGCGAGGCGCGTGCCGGATTCGGGGTCGATCATCACTCCCTGTCCACCACCGACGACGAAGTTGAAGTCTCCGATCAGCTCGAGATGATGCCCCCGTTGAGACAATTGCTGCAGAACATTCGGCGGAACACGCGTTTCGATCTGCATGCGGGTCCCCTCGAACAGCCGGAAGCGGGGGGCGTCGATCGCGGCCTGAAGGTCGGCTCCGAAGTCGATGATGTTCAGCAGCATCTGCAGGGTGGTGTGCAGGATGCCATAACTTCCCGGGGTCGAGACGGCAAACCAGAACCGACCGTCGTCGTGAAAGACCTGCACCGGGGCCATGCAGGCGGCCCAGCGTTTTCCGGGAGCCATGAGATTGGGGGTGGGACAGCTCGGGTCGATCTCACACCAGTAGCAGAAGCTGTTCAGCGCCACTCCCGTTCCGGGGACGAAACAGCCCGAACCAAAACCATGCCCCAGAGACTGGGTGATGCTGGCGACATTCCCCGCCTCGTCCACCACCGAGAGATGCGTGGTGGAGCCGTGTTGGCTGCCGGGCGGCACCACCGGGGGGATCTGCCCGCCGTTCCAACGCTCTCCCTCGCTGCGGGAGGCCGTCGTGCGTTGGATCATGGTCCGCCGCCGGGAGATATAGTCGGGGCTCAGCAGCCAGTCGAGGGGGACCGGTTGGAAGCGGGGATCGCCCGCATGAGCGATCCGGTCGGCAATCGCCAGCTTCGCCGCCTCGGTGACGAGGTGCAGATAGTCGGCCGAGTTGTGCCCCAACGCGGCGAGGTTCTCGGGTTCGAGCAGCCGCAGGGTCTGCAGAATCTGGAAGCCCTCGTTGTTGGGGGGACAGGTCCGCACGCGATGGCCGCGGTAACTGGTTTCAATGGGCTGTTCCCAATCGGGGCGATAGCCGGCCAGATCGGTGGCCGTCATCAGTCCTCCCGCCTCCTGCATGAAGCGGTCGAGCTGGGTTGCGAAGGGACCCCGGTAAAACCAGTCGGGACCCTCCGCAGCGAGGGCCTGCAAGGTGCGCGCGAGTTCGGGTTGGCAGACGCGGGCACCAATGCGCAGGGGAGCCGACCCCCACACCTGCAGACCGGCAGAGTTCAGACGGGGAAGTGAACTGCGAATCAGCTCCACATTGAACGGATGCAGCCCAAAGCCCTGTTCCGCGAGTTCAATGGCCGGCTGCAGGACCTGCTCAAACCTCAGTGTCCCATGCACCCGCAGGGCTTCGAACCAACCGGCGACATTCCCGGGAATCATCGAGGCCTTCGGACCGAGCTCCCGGGTGACCAGGTCGAATTGATCGGGAGTGGCCCGGGCTGGGGTGTTGCCGCAGAAATTCAGGACCTTGGTCTCTCCCCCGGCCAGGTGCAGTAACAGGAAGCCGACGCCTCCCACGCCGCTCATATACGGTTCAACCACTCCCAGAGCGACCGCGGTGGCGATGGCTGCGTCGACCGCGTTTCCTCCCTGTCGCAAGATGTCCAAACCGACCTGCGATGCGAGGGGATGCGCACTGGCCACAGCGGCCTTCCGTCCCACGACGGTGGGGCGGGTTCGGGACCATGCAACAGCAGGGTTCATGAGCGCGAAGGACTGGGGTGGGGGGGAGCTGGAGGGAACCGTCGCGGCGGCGCGCCACGGGGTTGCAGAACTTCCGTTCGATTCGGGAGTATAAAGGGTGTTTCCCAGTCCCGCACGAGTTTGAGCCCATGCTTCCGCTTCGCGACAACATCTCGTCCCGCACGTTCCCGGTGATCAATTACGCCATGATCGCCCTGTGCACCCTCTGCTTTTTCGCCCAGTTGGCCGTCCAGGGGGATGGACGGGATGAGTTGATCGAGAAGTATGGGATGATCCCCGCCCGCATCGGCCATCCCGACGCGGAGATTGCCATTCCGGTGGAACGACCGCAGTGGTCACCCGGCAACGTGGTGGCACCGGGGGGATTTGTCCTGGCGGAAAAGCCGCCATTCGCACCGATTTTCACCCTGCTGACCTGTATTTTTCTGCATGGCGGCTGGGGACATTTTCTGGGGAATATGTGGTTTCTGCATATCTTCGGAGACAATGTGGAAGATCGAATGGGACACGTGGGATATCTGATCTTTTATGTGCTGGCCGGAGTGGCGGCGAGCCTGGGGCACTACCTGGCCGCGGTGAATTCGGGCATCCCGACCATTGGGGCCAGTGGGGCGATTGCCGGTGTGATGGGGGCCTACATGGTGCTGTATCCCAGGTCGATGGTGATGAGCCTGATTCCCCTGGGGTTTCTCACCCAGATCGTGGCCATTCCCGCACCGATTTTCCTCGGAATCTGGTTTGTGATTCAACTGCTCAGTGGAACCGCTGGGAGCAGCGAAGGGGTGGCCTGGTGGGCCCACATCGGAGGATTTGTGTTCGGGGCCGGGATTGCGTTCCTGCTCAAGTTGACGGGCCTGACCAATCCGCAAATGGATTACCGAAAACAGTACCGCGATCCTTTCACCCGTTATCGAATCCTCGATCGCTGAGGGGCCTCGACACCAGGTTCCGCGGCGAGGGCGAAGCGATTCGCAAGGCGGTTTTCCAGAGCGAACGGGCGGGTCACTCGTTCTGTCGACCCCTCACAAGGTTGCGATTGCACACTGTCGGGATTTCAATGCAAACAGCCCCGGGAAAAATTCCCGGGGCTGTTGCAAGGTCTGGAGATTCTCTCCCTCCGCCGGCTCGCAAGAGGGACTCCGATTCGGGACAGAGCGTTATTCCACCCAGACGGCCACCCAGCCATCGTTGGTGGCGACCTTGGTCACCGCCAGCGTGAACAGCCGGTTGCCCCGCTGAACCGTTGTGGCCCGTTTGACCAACTGCTCGGTGAAGGCCTCTTCAATCTTCTTCTTGATGACCCCGGCGCGGACCGCCTGGCTCTCAGTTTTGTCGACGGTTTCCACCGCGACTTTCCCCGGGCTGATCTGGATCCCCTCGTTGAGGGCCGTGATCTTCAGGGGAATGCGAATCAGGTGCGGGGGAATTTCTTCCTTCCCTTCCTGCTTCAACCCGGCCCGAATCGTCAACTCCAGTTGATTGTCGATCGCTTCGATGCGGATTGGATCCTGCGAGTCGAACGACAGCAACCGGGCGGCGCTTTCGGCACTGACATTCTTCGCCGGGCCCCCCAGATTCACCTTTTGCCCCAGCAGGTCTTCGAGGTGCTTCTGCAGCTTGGTGCGCATCTCGTCGTCGGTCAGGGTCTGACCGGCGAAGCCCAGGCGGTCGATGCCGTTGTTGAGGGCCGACTGGTGCAGCAGCACCGTAATGCCGCGGGGATTGATGAGCGATGGATCGGGTTCACTCCCGCCCAGCTCGGCCCCTTCCATGATCCGCCCGACCATGCGGATTTCGTTGCTGGTCGAGCTCCAGTTGAGGGGGGACGGGAAGAGTCGGTACTTCCGCAGGGCGGCAATCCGCTCATTGAGTTTGCGGGGGAGTTCGCCGAAGGGACCGAACTCACGACCGATCTCGGCATCCAGCTTCGAGGCGACCTCGCTGCGAATGCGGTTGACCACCATTTGCTCACCTTCACCGAGGCGGCTCGACGCCTCGTCATACGCCATGTTCTGGGCGATGCGGCGGATGATGGGGATGCCGTCGTACTTGGTGTCGATGTTGCCCAACAGGTTGCGGGCATTGGCACCCACGAGGGTCTGGCCGACCGCGAAACGTTCTCCATCGAAGACGATGGACTTCGAGGCGTTGAAATTCGCGTTGCCAAAAATCGAGACCTGGGCTTGATCGGTCGAGGCCAGAGTGGCGGAGTTGACCGTGCCATTGATGACCAGGTTCAACACAGCGCCGTTCGCGCTCGGCTGCACGTCGACCCCTACATTGGAGAGCGTGGTCTGCGAGCCACTGACCTGGGCCTCGGAGACATACTCGTTGATCCGCGAGCTGTCTTGGCGGGACTCGGCAATGAACCGGTTGATGAAGCTCTCGGGGGCGTGGAACCGCACGTTGTAGTTGAAGTAATTCTGCCGCAGCGCCTGTGTGATGCGGGCTCCGCCATCGGGCGCGAGGCTGACCACCTTGGCGTAGGCGTCGCGCGCCTGACGGGCAAACGTCGACGAGTGCCCATCTTCGAACTGCTCCAGTGCGTTGAGCAACTCACCGGCGGCCTGCCGCAGCCCTTCGGGCGTGGCTGAGGCTCCCAGGTGGTTGTCGACCGCGCGCCGGTAGGCGGCAATCGCTGGCCGCTGCAAAAACGCCCGCGTGGCGTCATCGCTGGGAGCCTGCGCGAAGCGGTTCTTGACAGCCACCGCCTGGTCGAGCAGCTTGGCGGGATCCTGGGTCGCATAGGCGGCCATCGTCTCGGAGGGCTGCAGGTAGGTCCGCCAGCCCGGGCCGGTGGAGACCAGGTTCAGGTCGTTCGAGGCGAATGCGGCTGCGTTGTTCAGTTCGCGGGCTGTCGTCAAGCGCCGCTGTTCGCGGAGCGCTGGCGAGGTTTCGACGGTGTCGAGCACCGCTTCGGCCAGATCCAGACGACGCTTCAGGCCCCCTTTCAGAGGCATCAGCAGGTTCGACAGACCTCGGTAGCGGGAGTCATTGAGATACTGCCGGGCGGTGGTTTCACTGCGGCGCAGCTTGGCCAGCAGCTTCCGTTGGGCGGCCGCGTCGAGCGACTGGTCGGAGTAAAGACTGTTGAGATCGGCCTGCACCGAATCAGCCCAGGGACGCCAATTCTCGGGGAACTGGGCCAGCGTGGCTTCCAGTTCGGCGGGCGAGGCGGCTGGCAATACACCAGTCAGCCCGGTGGGTGCGGCACCGTCGCTTTGGGCGCGGGCCATCCAGGCTCCCCCCACAAACACCGCCGACAAGCTGCCGACCCAGCCCAATCGGGCCAGGGTACGACGCAGCGAAAACGGGAAACGTCCAATGTTCATTAGGCCAATCTCCTGAGGTGTGACCCCGCGAGCCTCCCAACAAGACTCAAGGTCGAGCTTTGAACCTCTGCCGGCTCCCGATCAGTGAGACGCACGCCCCGCGTGGTCCAGGGTGAGGAACCCGGCAGTAGTTATCGTCGCGTCCGTGGCAGCCCCCTCCAGCAATCCTCGTTCAGCTCGGGGAGACCCAAGCTGGCAGGTGGCATCGGTCGTGTCGAAACGAAGATTCGTCCTGAATCCTTCGCGACGAATTTGAGGAACAGGTCAACTTTGCTGATTGGGCAAGTTTAGTGGTGCCGTTGTTGGTACGCAACGCACTCACCCGAACCGCCCCCACCACAATTCCCTCTTCTGGAACCCGGGGGTTGTTTTTGTGTTCAGTGTGTCTGGGGGCTCCGTCAAGTCGTGATTCTCCGGTGCTGACTGGGGCCACGCGCTGGCCGAAGGGGGTTCGGCTGGCGGCGGCCGGGCGCCCTCCGCGGTGGTTCCCGCGCTGCCGTTGGGTTAAAACCGGATCCATGAACGCCCCTGAAACTCCCCCCGCCCCGGTGCCACCGCGTCCTCCACGACGGCCCGTCCACTGGTTTGTGCTCCAGCAGCTGTTTCGCGTGTTATTCGCGATTTGGTTCCGCTATGCCTCCCGGGGACACACCCATGTTCCCACCCAGTCCCCCGCTCTGCTGCTGTCAAATCACCAGAGTTTTCTCGATCCACTGTTGGTTGGGCTGCCTCTCAACCGTCCCGTCAGTTATCTGGCCCGCGATTCGCTGTTTCGCATTTTTGGGTTGGGAGCCATCATGCGGATCAGCCATGTCGTTCCCATCAAGCGGGAAGGAGGCGGTGGTGGCGGCTTGCGCGAGACGCTCAATCACCTCGCCCAAGGTCATTTGATGGGGATCTTCCCCGAAGGAACCCGCAGCGTCGATGGCTCCGTCGGTCCCTTGAAGCCCGGATTCTCGGTGTTGCTGCGGCGGGTCGAGGTGCCGGTCATTCCCGTGGGGATTGCCGGGGCCAACCGGGCGTTTGGGCCCGGGAAGAAATTCATCTGGCCCGCCAAGATCTGTGTCGTTTACGGCGAGCCGATTCCGCTGGATGTGAGTGCCCAGTCCCGCGAGCGTGGTCAGGAAGACCGTTTGCTCGCCGAAGTCCGCCAGCGGATTGTCGACTGCCATGCGCAGGCTGAAGCGATCGCCCGGGGTTGATGCGACGACCGGGTGCGTTGCATTGACTCTCCTGCCTGACGAAACTCTCGTTGGGTGGGACCAACTTCCCTTACTTCAGACGACTCTCGACACCATGGCTCAACGGATTCTCAGCATTTCAGGACTGCGCGGCATTGTGGGAGATGGTCTTGAACCGGGCTATCTCGTCGACTTTGCCAGCGCTCTGGGAACCCTGTTCGAAGGAGGCACGGTCGTCCTCAGCCGGGATGGCCGGGCGAGCGGAGAGATGATCCGCCATGCCGTGCTCTCGGGTTTGCTGGCGACCGGTTGCCGGGTGATTGATCTGGACATTGCCGCCACTCCCACCTGCGGAATCCTCGTTCGCCAATTCAAAGCCGCGGGTGGGGTGCAGATCACCGCCAGTCACAATCCGATCGAATGGAATGGACTGAAACCGTTCGCCCCCCAGGGTTCGGTGTTTGATCAGGCCCTGGGGAGTCGCCTGCTGACCGTTCTGGAATCCCGCCAATTTCGGTTTCGGGATGGGACGCGTCAAGGAACGTACGAGTTGATGCCCGATCCCCATGCGAGCCATCTCGCGCGGGTGCTGGAGCTGGTGCGGCCCGAGCTGATCCGGGGCCGCCGGTTCAAGGTGGTTCTTGACTGCACGCACGGTGCCGGGGGTTTGCTGGGGCCGCGGCTGCTCGAGGCCCTGGGGTGCGAAGTGCATCTGTTGGGAGGCACCCCGGATGGCCAGTTCGAACACACTCCCGAGCCGATCGCCCAGAACCTGACCCAGTTGTGCGATGAGGTCCGCCGGGTGGGGGCCGATCTGGGGTTTGCCGAAGATCCCGATGCCGACCGCCTGGCGATTGTGGACGAGCATGGACGCTACATCGGAGAGGAGTTGACGCTGGCTCTGTGTGTCGACCACCTGCTGAAGACCCGCAAGGGGCCGGTGGTGGTCAATGGCTCGACCAGCCGTACAACGGCCGATCTGGCGGCACGCCATGGCTGCACCTTCGCCCGGTCGCACGTCGGGGAGGCGAATGTGGTGGCCAAAATGCAGGAACTCAATGCCGCCGTGGGTGGAGAGGGGAATGGGGGGCTGATCGATCCCCAGATTGGCTGGGTGCGCGACAGCTTTGCGTCGATGGCGTATGTGTTGAACGAGTTGGCGACCCGGCGGGGGCCCTTGTCGGCATGGGTGGCCGAATTGCCGCAATATGTGATTGTGAAAGACAAAGTCACCTGCGACCGGGCCTTGGTCGAGCAGGCGTGTGCTGCGCTGCGGAAGCGATTCGCCGATGCCGAGGCGACCGCCGGCGATGGCCTGCGTCTTGACTGGTCCGACCGTTGGGTCCAGGTGCGGGGGAGCAACACCGAGCCGATCGTGCGGGTGATCGCCGAAGCACCGGAGGCGACCGCGGCCCACACGCTGTGTCGGGAGGCGTTGGATGTTGTGCGAGGTATTTCCGGATAAGCTGGAAAGAACGTCGACCGAATTGAGCAGTCCCTCTGTTTCGCCCGCAGGAAGAAACGTCTCTTCCAACGAATCCACCTTCTGAGCCAAGGTTTCAGTGAGTTCGTTGGCCGATGAGAGTTGATCCAGTGGCTTCGGCGGATGCTGTGTTTCTGAGCAATTCGCGATGATTGTCCCGTTCTGGTGGAAGTTCAGCACACCTTGGGTTGTCAAGCACCTGGCTGGAAGGAGCATGAGTGATGGGGGTCGCTATTTTGTTCCAGCTGGTTGGGGAATTGCCGGCATTCCTGCTTGCCGCCTTTGGGTTTTGGGTCTGTCGTCGACACCTCAACCTGTCTCC
>JBKCTR010000070.1:0-4293 GCA_046318755.1 Planctomycetaceae bacterium | reverse complement strand
ACCAGGTCGGCCAGACCGTCGCCTGTCACGTCGGCAATCAACACTTCCCGCGGCTCGCTCCCCGAACGTTCCTCGGCCCCCAGGCTCTTGGCCTCGAACACCTTGAAGTGCACCGCATGCCGCAGGCCCGTTTGAGGGGTGTAATTCAGCACATCCACAAACTGCGACTGCACATCGATCACTGCCACATCGGGCTGGCCATCTCCATTCAGGTCACCCACCGCGAGATCATTGAACCGCACCTTTTCCTGCTTGGTTTCGTAACTTGAAATGGTGGTCAGGCGGGGGTCGGTCCGACCCGCGTAGAGGACGCCAAACTTCCCTTCCCCAAACAGCAGCAGATCGTCCCGCTGATCGCCATTCAAGTCGGCCACGTGGACCGACTTGAAGGGAAACGCACCAATATCCACCTCGCGCCAGGGACGGAAGACCCCCGATTCCGAGCGCAGAATACGCAGCTTCTTCACCCCGGCATCGACCAGCACAATCTCGTTCCCCCCGTCACCATCGAGGTTCACCGTGGCCGCCCCCACGATCTTGGCCCCCGCCTCGGCCGCGTTGTATTGATCGACCACCTGCCACTGGTTCTTGTCGTTCGCCATCACGTTGCGGGCGAAGTTGCTCTGGGCCACCAAGACCACCGGCTTGTCGAGTTTCCCCAGGGACAATCCCCCCGGCCCCACGTTCCCCAGGCCAAATCCCCCCTCGGCAGCCGAAACCTCGGCGGGCACTCCATTGGCTCCCGTCGCCAGAAACACCGGAGGGCGATCGCTCCCCGCGAAGACCAGGTAATCGGGGCGGCCATCCTGGTTGGCGTCGAGGCTGACCAACCGATCGGGAGCGGTTTTCAGCGCCACGGGAATGGCATCCTGCCCCCCCAGCTTCGCCGGCGCGAAGTCTCCCGCCGCGTTCACAGTCAGCGCCTGCAAAAAGTACTTCGACGCTTGGGCCGACCGCTCCCTCCCCAGAAAGACCACCTCGGCCCGACCATCCCCATTCACGTCGGCCAGATCGAGGGCGACCGGCTCGCGTTCGGTGGGAAGGGCCTTGGGAAAGGTCAGCCGTCCTTCCTGCATCCGGCACAGGCCAATTGTCTTTTCCTTGGTCGACAGCACCACCACCTCGAGGCGGCGATCCCCATCGAGATCGCCCACCCGCACCTGCTCGGCCCCCACCAAGCCCGGGAACGTGCTGCCCAGGTCGAGCCCCGAACCGGCCTGCTGCCGGAAGACAATCATCTGGGCCGAGTCGGGGTCACTCACAATCACATCGATCAGGCCATCGCCATCGAGATCGCCCGTGGCCAAATCGCGGTTCTTGCCGGTCTGCCCGAACCCGTATTGAATCAACTGGCCCGCCAATTCTCCCGGCTGGGCCTGGGCCTGCTGCAATTGATGCACCTTGACCCGCCCCGTCTGCGCCTCAATCGCCAAGACTTCCACCCCGGGCTTGCCGTCGAGGTTGGCCAGCGTCAGCCCGCGCGTCTTCGCGAGTTCGCACCGCAGCTCGGGACCCAGCCGGCCATCGGCCCCCTGCAGCCGCACGCAGAACGGACGGTCCGGATCACTGGCGTTGAGATAGGCGAGATCATTGCGGCCATCGCCATCGAGATCGGCGACCTGGGCCAGCCCCAGATTCTCGGTCGTGTTCATCAACCGTTGCGGGCTGGCCAACGTGCCCTGTGCCGTCTGGGTAATCACGTACGTGTCGTGCTTCCCCAGCACCACGAGGTCATCCCGTTGGTCTCCATTCAGATCACCGGCCGCCAGCACCCACTGGGCGGGCTGCACGTCGGGCAGCCGCAACCGCTGCCGCTCGGTGAAGTCGGCCTGGGCCGACTGATAGGCCACCGTCAGTTGATCGGGCGAGGCAAACCACGCCAGGTCGCGGCGCCCATCGCCATTGAAATCTCCCGCCGCCAACGAGGCCACTTCGCGGTCGAGGGGAATCTTGCGATGCTCGAACCGACGGTCATTCTGCACATTGTTGACCCGGGCGGCACCCGGGGCCGGCGCCGCCCCGTCGGACTGTTGCTGCAGCAGGTCCAGGCGGCTGTTGCTGTTGTCAACCAGCACCAGGTCGATGCGCTGGTCGTGGTTGAAGTCGCCGGCCAACAGATTGGCCGAACGCAACTGCAGTTTGTACAACTCCAACGCACCAAACCCATAAAAATCGGCCAAAGCGGGCGCGGCGTCTTGCGCCAGCCCCTGGGCCACACCCGCTCCGGCCAGGCCCGCAGCGACCAGTGCCCCCCCCACCAGCATTGCGGTTGGCCCCCACCCTCGTAGGGGAGACAGCGTTCTTCGGCACTCACTCTTCACTTGAGACCCCTTCCCAATGGACTCGACATTCCGGGGAATGCTCAGTTTCCCGGTGTGCGGCCTTCTGTTCCGACGGACCGCTCATCGCGCGGGTTCACCCCCTGCGAATCCACCAAACCCGGTCCCACGGGGCCGCACCGTACCAACGATTCTCCCCGATCGTTACAACCCACACAAGCGACCACTCCTCACTCTTTCCGGTTGACACCCAATGATTCCCAGCCCTCTGACCCCGGCCGAGCAGAACGCACTGAGACGGCTGATTGATTGGTCGTTGACCGAGGACCTGGGCTGGACTGGCGACGTCACCACCCTGGCGCTGATTGGTCCCCGCGATTTGGGCCGGGTCGCGGTGGTGGCGCGGGAAGCCGGGGTGTTGGCGGGAGCCTGCGTGCTCCCCGAACTGTTCGGCCTGCTCGACCCTCAGGTGCAAGTCGAATTGGTTGTCACCGACGGGTCGGTCCTCCAACCCGGACAGGTGGTGGCCCGCCTCTCCGGTCCGCTGCGGCCTTTGTTGACGGGAGAACGCACGGCCCTCAACTTCCTGTTGCGGATGTCGGGAGTGGCCACGCTGACCTCGCACTATGTCAACCGTGTGGCCGGAACCCGCGCGGGAATCTATGACACCCGCAAGACCTTTCCGGGCTGGCGACTTTTGGACAAGTATGCAGTTCGTGCGGGTGGTGGCCGCAACCACCGGATGGGCCTCTATGATCAGATCCTGATCAAAGACAACCACCTCGCGGGCTGGCAGACCCTGCCAGGAGAGCACAGCCTGCCAGCGGCGGTGCGTCGCTGCCGTGAACGCTTTCCCCAGTTGGTGGTGGAAATCGAAGTCGACACGCTGGAGCAGCTCGAGCAGGTGTTACCCGCCCGTCCCGAAATCGTATTGCTCGACAACATGACCCCCCGGCAACTGGCCGAGGGGGTGTCACTCAGAGACCGGTTGGCCCCCACGGTCGAGCTCGAGGCCTCGGGGGGGGTCTCGCTACAGACGGTGGCGGCGATTGCTCAGACCGGGGTGGAGCGGATCAGCGTGGGAGGGCTGACCCACTCGGCCCGGGCACTGGACCTGGCGTTCGATTGGGAAGGCTGAGCATGCGGTGGCCGTGCCGAGGCAGCCCGGCTTGATTGATTCTTCAGGGATTCGCCAAAATCCCTTCGCCTGCGGGAATCGATTCCCGCCGACGGGAAGGGTATACTTCTTGGCAATTGGAGGGAGGGTCGCTGCGGAAGGAACTTCCCTGGCTGTTCCGTCCATTCGAACTGTGTTGTCCATTCTCTTGGAATTCAGCCCGGTGAAAGACGCGTCTGAGGTGCTGATTACAAGTCCTGCAGTCAATCGTCGCGATTTTGGTCGACAGTTGGCGGCGGGGGCCGCCTCGTTCGCTCTGGGGGGCTGGTTGTCGGGGTGTGAGAAGCGGCAGCCGGTGGCCGCCGCGAATGGTTCCCGCCCCAAGATCTATCGACTGGGCCTGATTGCCAAGAGCAACAGCAATCCGGTGTTCCTGGCGGCCCGCAAGGGAGCCGAGGTGCGGGCGGCCGAATTGACCAAAGAACTGGGGACCGCCATCGAGATCGACTGGCGGACCCCCAACGATGAAGACGCCCAGAAGCAGGCCGATTTTCTCGAGCAATTGGTCAACGCGGGGGCCGACGCGATCGCCATCGCCTGTTCCGACGCCGACAAGGTCACGCGGACAATCGACGATGCGGTCGCCCGAGGGGTGAACGTCATGTGCTTCGACTCCGACGCCCCGGAATCGAATCGACTGTGTTATGTGGGGACCGATGATCGGGAGGCGGGGCGCGAGGTGATGCGGCAGGTTTTGGCCCGTGTGGGAGACCGCGAGGGGACCATCGCGATCCTGGCGGGGAATGAAACGGCCACCAATCTGCAACGTCGGGTGGAGGGGGCCAACTCCGAGATCCTGGGACGCGACAAAGTCTCGCTCGCTGGAGTCTTTTACCA